>JAJDAB010000150.1 GCA_029262095.1 Candidatus Hydrogenedentota bacterium | reverse complement strand
TTCCAATCATATTCTAACCGTTCGGGGAACTAGGAGCTTATGGCCGCATCTCGACAAATCGGCATTGGACTTCGGGCGCATGGTCCCAGGCCAGGTACTTCGTCGGTCGATTGTAGTGTACGATATGGGAGACCGAAATCTACTCGTGAACGACGTTCACGTATTGTGGGACGATAAAGCTGCTGGGCGCATTGAACGAACGGAAAGCACTATCGACTCGGTCGCCGCTCCCCTTCCCGGTACTCCTTCACAATACCGGCCCGGCAACAACGATTACGAGATAAGCGTAGACTTAGGGGTTTACGACGACGCGGCAACCGGCCCAATCCATGGGAATGTCCACATTGTCACTCAGTACGGCGAGATCGCACAGGTCGCTACCGTTGCTATCGTGGGCGAAATTGTACATCCGGCTCAATCGACGCCCACGTCCATTCTCCTCACTCGGTCTCGACGTTCGGTAGATATTACGTTAGCTCTAATAAGCGGCGAATCCATATCTGCACGTGCGATTGATGTAGCCACGCCGCCCTCAATTCAAGTGAACGAAAAGATATCAATGGATGAAGCGTCCCGCGTTTATGAAGTAACCGTCGAAGATGCGTTCGATGAAGAAACGTCCGCCGGTACAATTGAATTCGAAATCGAGAACCTGCCTTCCCTTCGCATCCCCTTCGCTATAATTCGATAGTCATCCTCTCGTACGTCCCTGGCCGAACCGATCATTTGAGTCCTTTGAGAAAATTCACTACCGCTTCGTTCGTTTTTTCCGGCGCTTCTTGTTGAACCCAGTGGCCGATTTCGGGGATGAGGACGACATCGCGAAGGTCTTCGGTGGCGTTGCCCATCATAAACTTGAGCTGTTCGGCGTTAGCGCCGCGAATGACAATGTCTTTCTCCCCTGCAACGAATAGCACGGGCTGTTTCACTTTCGCGCCGGAGAGTTGCGGCGTGATTTCCCAGTTGCGGTGAAAGTTGCGGTAGTAGTTGATGCCACCGCGGAATCCCGCCTCGGTGAATTCGTTGACGTAGTAATCGAGGTCTTCTTGCGTGAGCCAATCGGGCAAACCCTTCGCCGCGCCGAGCCGTGGAATCCAGCCGCCCGCGCTGGCTTTGGGGTCTGTGACCTCGGGCGCTTCACGTGGCGAGTCGGGGGACAGGTATAGTCGGCTAAGAATGCCATGCGGGTCCGCGTCGAATTCCTTCTCCGCGACACCGTAGTCCTGGTAATACAGAATATAAAAGAAGTTGTCGCCATACGCGGCTTTCAATTGATCGATGAGCGACTGGTCGCCGCGTCCGCCATATGGAACACTCATCGCAACGAGCGCGCTGAACCGTTCGGGATGTAACAGCACACAATTCCACGCGACAATCGATCCCCAGTCATGCCCCATGACCACCGCTTTCTCTTCGCCGAGCGCATCGATAATACCCACAACGTCCGCCGAAAGTTCTTCGATGTCGTAGTCCTCAACCTTTTCAGGTGCATCCGTCTTGCCATAGCCCCGCATGTCCGGCGCGACGACGTGGTAGCCCGCCTCAGCTAACGCAGGCAATTGATGCCGCCACGAATACCAGGACTCAGGCCAACCATGAATCAACAAAACCAGCGGCCCCTCCCCCATCTCCGCAATCCGCATGTTGATGCCATTTGTTTCGATCATTCGAAATGTCGGTTCTGCCACGTCGCTATCCCCTTGTGCATTTGCCATTACTGTTGAAACCATAAATCCCATCAACACCGCAGCGGATTTGTTGTTCAATGGATGTCCCTCAATGTTCGATTTTTACGATTCATTCCGAGCACTCATTCTGTTACGCGATTGAGAAGGCACTTCGTCAAACCCGTTCAACAGGCCAATCGTGTCCGAAAGAATTGCTACGCTTACAATTCTTGTTTAAAGTGAATCGATTTGCAGATTCAGAAGGATAGACTTCATAACAAACGCTGGCCATGGGTTGTGGAGACAGAAAAACCTCCTTCGCCCAAGATCGTCCGAAAATCTGTGCTTCTGTCGTAATTCCCCGTTCTAGGGTCTCGCAGTTTTTCGCGACCAAATTCGTAGATACGGCAATTTATCTCACCTGTACTTCGCCATTGTTCCCCAGTTATCTCCTCGCCAGCCAAGTATGCCCATGCCTCGATCCTGGGCTGACTGTATCCGGGATCGCTCGCCATGTCATGACCGCCTTGATTGGGCCAAGAATTAGGTGTTACTACCGCGCACCCAGTCATCCTGCTCAGAGTTTTTGTCTTCTTCCTCAGGTGAGCAGGCTCATCTTTATTTGCAGATGGGATGAGGATTAAGTGAAGCTTTCCCTGCTGGTTACCAGGAGTTCCCCCATTGTAGCCCCCCTTAATAGATTTATGAATTAGCTTCAAAACTAACCCAGGGTCGTAAGAGTCGAGGCAAATCATCACGCATATAGTGCCAAAGCGGGTTTTCACGAATCGAACGCTTCTGCCGTCTGGTGTTCCAATGGACTCCTCTTGTTTGTCCGCAACATTCTGCTTGTATATTTGATAGGGAAGCCATTTAAGTTTTCGTTTTGACGAATCGTCTCTCGTATTATCAATTGGAGATGGCACGAATATTGGACACGCGTTATAATAGTATTTTTCGTGATTGTACGTCCCAGCAACAATTACGACATCAAACTCATTAGCCATCTTCCGCAACTTATGAAAGAGCCACTTTCGCGGCCAGAAAGATACGCTAATTGCCAGTTCATTTAGCACTACAAAATGGACTGGTTTACTTGCATGTCTGCTTTCTGTCAAGAGCTCTCTAATAGTTTTTAGGATTCTCTTACCAACCCTACACGCCGTCTTCCATTCCGCATAAGAAAAATACCGTTTACGAGCTCGATAGAGTTCTTGATGGTAATAGCATGGCTGTGCTTGATGAACAACTGGACTCTCAAACTCAGGCAAAAGAAACGATAGCGCGGCGACACGCACTGAGTCGGGAATCCTTTGTTCACTCCTATCAATATTGTCCGTTTCGAACTGAACCGTCTGTCCGGCGCCTCTTGCGATGGAATTAAAGAAATCTAACTCAGGTTCGGTAAGCCCTGAATTCTTCATGAGTGTTTCATCCATTATCGGACTGAGCCTCGCATATAGGGTTTCTCGAAATTCCACTCCGAGCCTTTCCTCCCATTCATTGCGCTCAGATTCCGGAATCATCGCACGAAATTCGTCAATCACCATTCTGATAAGAGCGTCCGGAGCGGCTGACGCCCCAACGGTGCCGTCTCTGAACTTGGAACTCATATCGCGTCCCCTAGGCAAACAAATGAAGTCTCAGAATTTCGATTCAAGGACTGAATCGTGTCGGCCGTTCATTAATGTGCACGGCCCAACATTTGCGAAAGTCCGCGAGCTGCCAATCGAGAGGAGGCTGCTGTCGGATAAGGATGCCGCGCCACTCCATCATGGCCGCTTACAGCATCCCACTTCGGACACAAAATCGAATATAGGTGTGTAGGCACTTCAGGACTGCCGTTTCGACGAACACTTGCCACCAACAGCAGCGCATTTGTCGCCCACACTCCAGGCGCGTCGTTAGAAAAATTCAGGATATGAGCGTCCAGCGGCTCGTACGATTCATAAAACTCACCCATAAACTCATCTGCCCAATGTACAAAGCGAATGATTGGCGCAATTCCCTTATCCGTAGTGTCTTCATACTGTAAGACGAAATTGTTGAACCCCTCACTACGAATTCTGTCAAAGGGATCCTTACCATTCTCAAATGTCGTCCCGCGGATGGGATCTTTGTAAAGATCGCTCATCACACTCAGAATCTCAAAGTTGCACATTGGTTCCAATGTCAGTTGTGGTATCGGCTCATTGGAGGTCTGTTGGATTTGCCCGACAACTCGTTTATCTACAAGCAAATCTCGGTAGAATCCGAGAAGATCGCGAAACATTTTGTTCTTTATGTTTTCGATGCGGGTCCGTTGATCAGTTAGGGCCTCTAATTGCAACCCAGACTTCGCATCACGAGAACAACGTGTGGAAAGCATATTAAACTCCAACCAAATCTTGCTCTGCGAGGCTCCCCCACAAATTGTAATGACATCTCGAACAGCCCATACTGAGTCATCCAATTCGAAAACGAGATATGGAAATGTAATAATTGGGGCAGGTTCAAATTGCACATTAATGAGAGCAACCAGATTCTTTTTTGAGAATTCTGGCCTGCCGAAAAAATCGGCTCTCGACGTTGACTCAGAATCTTGATCAAGAGAATCGACGATGTGTTTTTTTCTGAGGTTCCGTAATTCATCAACGATTGGTTTTCGAAGGTTGATGCCTTCCATTGCACCCACGAGTCCGTTAATTCGCTCAAGGTACAATGTTATAGGCGAGCTGTCTTCGTTCTTGAGCAGCTTTCCGAGATGAGTAGACTGGCTGTGAGTAAGGATTGGTCCTTGCGGTTCATGCCGAAGCGCTCCTCGCTCCGCACCTGTTTCAGCGTACGGACGTGATCCCACTGATTTTAGAACAGAACCAAAACGCCAGTTCGGACCGAAATAACCTCTCAAAGAATCATCGTACTCTGTAGGTGAAGGAGCGCTATCGACGCCAGTTCTTGTCATCGGTCGCGTAACCTCCTCCAGATTGCAGGGCCAAGTAAGACAGTCCATGTCCTGTCGCATTTGCAATATCGATATATTTCAAGTCTAAAACGTTGATATCCTCAGAATCCGTACGAATGTAATTCTGATGTATCTTAAGAAATTTGTCAAAAGTGGTGACCTCGCTGGGCCGACTAGCTGTTACAGCGACCACCCTTTGCGATACTCGCGTTCGACGAAGCGATTGGCTTCTGGCAGGTTGGTGACTTTCATTGTTTTCGGGTCGTATTCGATCGGTTCCCCGGCTTGGACGGCGAGGTTGCCCATGAGGACGGCTTCGGTGAATGGTCCGGCGTATTCGAAGCGCGAGTTTGCTTTTCCGATGCCTTTGCAGGCGTCGATCCAGTTTCGGTGATGGTTGGACCCTTTGATGTCGGGTTCGTTTGCGTCGTATTCCGCCTGGATGTCTTTGTCCAAGAAGCGGGGCCGGGTGCCGTAAGTGTCGCACGTGGCCATAGCCTTGTCGCCGACCAGGATTGAACCGCAGTCTTTGTCCCCCATGTAAATGATGTCGTCCGACTTTTCCTTCTTGGGGTCGTGAAACTGCACGTAGTCGGGTAGGCCTTCAGGCTTCGGGGGCAAGAGTCCCGCTTCACGCCAGGTATAGGTCACCGGCGGCATTTCACCGCGTTCGGGGAATTCCATCGTGACCGTGCAGGAAGATGGAAAGGTTTCGCCGTTCACATCCGTCGCTTCGGCCGACGCACGGGTCGCCGAAGTCAGACCGAGGCTGTAATAGGGCGCGTCCATGATATGGCAGCCCATGTCGCCGAGCGCGCCGGCCCCGAAGTCTTGCCAGCCGCGCCAGTTTCGCGGACAATACGCGGGGTGGTAGGGCCGTTCCGGCGCGGGGCCAAGCCACACGTCCCAATTCAACGTATCCGGCACGGGCGGCGTGTCTTCCGGACGACCAACGCCTTGCGGCCAGCTCGGACGGTTGGTCCACGAGTGGACTTCGGTTACGTTCCCTAACCAACCGTTTTTGACCATGTATTCGAGTTCGTATACGCCGCTGAACGAGTGGCCCTGATTCCCCATCTGGGTGACGACACCATATCGCTCGGCGGCTTCAGTAAGTTTGCGCGCTTCAGAAATGGAATGCGCCATCGGTTTTTCGACGTAGATATGTTTGCCCAATTCCATGGCGGCCATCGCTACAAACGCGTGCATATGATCCGGAATCGCGATAACGACGGCGTCGATGTTCTTGTGTTCTTTGTCCAGCATCACCCGGAAGTCGTCGTATTTCGGGACGTCGGGGAATCGCTCAAACGCATCCGCCGCTCGCTTGCTGTCGACGTCGCATAGCGCGACGATGTTTTCCCTGGATACATTGCGGAGATCTGAACCGCCCTGACCACCACAGCCGACGCATGCGATGTTTAGCTTGTCGTTCTTGGATCGCTTCTTGGCATGTGCGAAGCGTGTCGCCGTCGCGGCGGCCAGTGAACCCATAAGAAAATGACGGCGTGTGACCGGTGCTGTTTTCATATCGCGGCTCCTATTCGTAGGGAGCTCGTACGATATCCGATAGCCGGATGGAATGGCGAGCGGCCCCGAATGCTATGATGCGGACATCGGCTGAGTACTATCGCATTCATGGAGTATTTCGAGTGAAATTTAGGGATTACCGATTCTGGATCAGGACTTTTTCAGGGCTTCTACTATTGGCCGTGCTGGTTGTGATTGGGTACGAATACGCGACCTATGAGGAAATGGATCTCGCGCGGCTCGCCCCGTTCGCGGAGACGGAGCGATATCCAAAACTTATCGAACGCATCCATGCGCAGCCGATCGGCGACGCGGGATTTACGTTTGTCGCGCTTGGCGATACGCGGAGCAACATCAACATCGCGCGCATGGTGTTGGCCGAAGTGCAAGACGAAAAGCCGGCGTTCATCTTTGCGAATGG
>JAJDAB010000149.1 GCA_029262095.1 Candidatus Hydrogenedentota bacterium | reverse complement strand
TATGAGATGGGGATTCGCGTGACGGCGTTGCAGTTGCAAGATGTGCAGCCACCGGAAGAAGTAAAGAAAGCATTCACGGACGTTGCCTCGGCGCGCGAACAGCGTGCGCAGTTTATTAATGAGGCCAAAGCGTATCAAAGTCGTGAAGTCCCGCTGGCGGAAGGTGCGGCGGAGGCGTTGAAATTGGAGGCACTAGCCTACAAAGAAGCACGCATTGCACAGGCCGATGGCGCCGTTTCGCGGTTTCAAGCGATCGCGAAACAATACCAAGAGGCGCCGGAGTTAACGCGCACGCAATTGTATTTGGATGCGATGGAAACATTGTTGCCATTACTCAAAATTACGGTAATTGACGAAAAGGCGGGCATCGTAAACCTCAAGACGCTCGGCGGCGGAATGGCTTCTCCGTTGCAGCGGCCGAGTGCTCGTCCTGCACCTGCGATAACACGAGGCCCACGCCCGGGTGGTTCGGACATTACTCCAGAATCGCGGCAACGGAGGGATGAGCCATGAGTAAGTTCGGGACCGTGCCATTGGTGGTTGCCATCGGACTGCTTGTTCTGGTGCTTTTCTTTAGCACGTGCACCTACGTAATCGACGAGCGCGAACAGGCCGTCATTCTTCGCCTGAGTAAGCCGATAAAAGTGGTCGTGGGTGAGGAAGATCCCGATAAGTTTGAGGCGATTCGTCAAGAAATTTTTCGAGTGACGCAGCGCGCGGATATGGCGGGCGATGCAAACGTGGATGTAGGGGGAGAATTAGAAGTCAGTCAAGGCGGGGGATTGCGATTTAAACTTCCGTTCAATATCGATCGCGTGGAACGGTTTCCTGATGTGATCATTGAGTACGATGCGGAACCGCGGGAAATTGTGCTGGCGGACAAGAAGAAATTGGAGGTCGATAACTTCGCGAGGTGGCGCATTATTAATCCGCTGCTTTACCGGGTTCGCGTCCAAAATGAGCGGAACGCGCGCGAACGGCTTGACGACATTATCTACTCGGTGATGCGAGAGGAACTGGGTAAGAATCCCTTGATCGAAGTAATTCGCACGACCAACCGGTTCTCGGGAGGTGCGCCGATGAGTCCGGATGATGATGCGCCCACGGAAAACGATATCGAATTGCGGGCGATGCTCGGCGAACAAAACCCGATGCGGGAAGACATCAAGCGCGGCCGGGAAAAGATAATGAAAACGGTATCCGAAAAATCGGATGCGACGGCGCGAGAAGAGTACGGTATTCAGATTATCGACGTGCGTATCAAACGCGCGGATTTGCTCAAGGACAACCTCGAAGCGGTGTTTGGACGCATGAAAGCGGAGCGCGCGCGAATTTCGGACGCGTATCGAAGTGAAGGCAAGAAAGAAGAGAACATCATCATGGGCGAAACAGATCGCCAGGTGCAGGTGATTGCCGCGAATGCCGAACGGGATGCGAAAATCCTCTACGGTGAAGGGGACGCGGAATCGTTGTCGATTATCGCCGGAGCATTCGGCGCCAATCCGGAACTCTATCGTTTTATGCGGTCGCTGGAGGTATTGGAGGAGGCGACCCCTGCGGGAAGCGAAGTCATTATGGGGCTGGATTCGGGACTATTCGAGTTGTTACAAACGAAGACAATCGATCAGGAATGATTTGGGAGGGCCAACTTCCACGTTGGCCGGACCCAAAGCGTGTCTTCTAGCGGATGCTCTTCCTGCGAATGCGGTCGAGCCGTTTTCGCATTTCTTCTGCGGCGATGTCGTCATGCGCGCCCGAACGACCCAGTGAACTACGTGTCTCAAGGAACGTCAAGACCTCTTCACAATGCCGTTCGGCTTCGGTGTAGTTCTTTGCGCGATGCTCCAAATGCTTGGCTAACTCGATGCGCGCTAGGAGATGTTTCGGGAATTCTTCGACCAGTTGTTGCCATGCCTGTTCCATCGCTTCCCAGTTCTTGAGGCGTTTCTGCGAGAGTCCTATTAGTTCAAAGGCGTTGCATCGGACGTTGCTCTCCGCCGCGGTTTCAAGCAATTGTTCGGCACACATACACGCTTGATCGTATTGTCCCCGGCGGTAGTAGATACGCGCCGCTGAGAACTGATCGGAGGCGTGATCGAATTGGGGGCCGGCGTCATGCTGGAACGCGTTGCCTATCCAACCCGTTAATGCCGCCAACGAAATGATATCCACTTGATGATGATAGAAAACGCGGTCGAGTTTCCGTGCGTCGCGCGTGCGCAAGTAGTCGAGCCACATACGCGGGATTTCGTGACTTGGAACGTCGCCCTCGCGTTGGACGCCGAGGATGTGTCGCTCAATATTGCCGAGGCTGCAATCGCGGAGCCGGTCTCGCCAAAGCCGTCGCGCTGCATGGACGAGGTCAAAATGGACTGCGCTATCCAGCCGGAACGGGATTCGGTTTTGTATGAAGCGCGTTCGTATTAGTGGTACATCGAAAGACTTGCCGTTGTACGTGACTATGGTCTCGAACCGCCGGAACAATGAATCCAGATAGGTCAGCATAGCCTCTTCGTCGTTGTAGTCGCGCATGAAACACTGTTCGACAACGAACGAGTCGCCATCGAAATATCCAGCACCAATTAGGAATGCGACTGTGCCGGTGCCGCCGGAGAGGCCAGTCGTTTCTGTGTCGACGAAGACGGCTGATTTCGCGTCGAATGTATCCAGTTCGTCATCGCATGACGCTAGTGCAATGGTTTCACCCGACGCATCGAGTGCGTCGGCGAGGCTGGCGTCTCCATGATTCGTCTCAAGCGGAATGACCTCGCGTACGAGATGGAAACCGCCCAGCGATTCGACGTTCGTCGTAGCCCCAGGTACCACCTTGTCAATTTCGAATTCGCCCGCGTCACGGCGCTCTTGTAGCGCGTCGTGTTTCGTGCGCCAATCGGAGCCTTTCATAATGTTGGATTGCGCGGCCAACGCATCCAACTTGGCGCGTAGGTCGCTCATTGTGCTTTTGGCAGCGCGTCGGGAAGCGGTAGGCCCAATGCCCAACGTGCGAGTTTTACCGCGCCAGATTTTGCGTGTTCGCCCGCTTCGAGCGTGGGGCCGACACAACTGGGGCAGCCTTCCTGGCACTCGCATCCGCTGATGAGCGATACGACAGCTTCAAGTAACCGCGCGTGATGATCGTACAACTTGTCGCTTGCGCCGACACCACCGGGATACGATTCGTAGAGGTACACCGTCGGCAATTCAGAGAACGGCGCTCGCTGCATGGCTAATGCGCGGATATCCGTTGGGTCGCACAGCACTTGTACTGGCGCGACTTGTCGCAGCGTATTGGCTAGGCCGTGAAGCGCTTCCGCCAATTCCTGTTGCGCCATGCCGAGCCGTAACGCGGCGTCATCGGGAAACTCAATCCAATACGCCGAGGTGTGCATGGTGGTCTCGGGTAAATTGATTTCGCCCCAACCGACGTTTTCGTGCGTGCCGAACTTTATCTTCTTATAGATACTCGGTAACCACGTCACGCTAACCTCGCCGGAATG
>JAJDAB010000148.1 GCA_029262095.1 Candidatus Hydrogenedentota bacterium | reverse complement strand
ATCCAATGATTCTTCTATTCCGTTCGCAGGGACTCGTCTATCCGCAAGCCACTTTTTTCGAAGTGCTCTGGCCGCGGCTCACCGGCCAGACCGCCGAACCGTTCAACATTGCGGGTTTAGTGTTGTTTCCGTATTTCTTCAACTTGTTCCACGGCGGATGGGGCACGATGTCCGTCGCTGCGATTCTGATAGTTGGTGGTATCGCAGCAGTCCAACGCGGTTCAAACCGGAATGAGAACGCCATAAGCAGCAACGCACGCGTCTACTTTGGAATTGCCTTTTTGGTCCCATTTCTCATTTTCTCGTTGAAGACCATGCAGGGCGCCCGGATGTTTGTGTACGCGCTCCCGTTTTTCGCCGCGGTATTTGGTGCGGCTGTTTCGCATGCGTGGTCGACCGAACACGGCGGTCAGCAGATTCGGCGCGCGGTGATCGCCGTCGCGGTTGTGATAGCGCTCATTTCCAACGCCGTATCGCTTCGAGATGTGCGGGCAGTGCGATCCACGTTCCCCGAAGTGATTGCGTTCACGAATCAACAAGAAGATCCTCGGCTCTGTGCCGCGTGGTCATCGACCGTCCGGTCCTATTTGATCGAGGCGAATCTCGAAGGGGGAAATCTCTACCGTTTTCTCGGCCACAATGAATCGCCGCCCCGTTGGTTTGTGAACGACTGGCAAGAGCTCTACGACCAACGGTACCCAGATGAGCCCATCGCGCTAAACGAGAATGCGGTTCCGATTCACACTCTTTACCATGACTTTGGGCGCATCTTCATCGAAACGGAAGCGCTCCCATCCCATGGCGATACGATCGAGAATCTCAAATGGGTACGTACGCTGGATCGGAATCGTGTCAGAAAGGTCCTGATCTACGACTTGAATTCGACAGCATTACGCAACGCGGAGAGGAAGTGAGTGCTTTGATACCTAGTGCGCGCGACCGCCACCCTCAAACGTCTTACCCTTACTCGACATTCGCAACACGATTGATCCCGCAACGCCCGCAACGATACTGGCGAGGAATACGCCCAATTTGGCTTCCGTCACATACGGGTCCGAATCCGGTAAGCCCTTGAACGCCAACTCGTTGATGAACAGCGACATCGTAAATCCGATACCGGCGAGCAAACCGACGCCGGCAACGTGACCCCAATTCGCATCGGTTGGCATCTCAGTGATCTTCAATTTCACACTTAGATACGTCGCGAGCCATACGCCGCCAACTTTGCCGACCAGCAAACCGGCCATTACGCCGAGTGCGACGCGTTCGGTGAGCAAATGTCCGACTTCGCCAAATTCGATATGGGTGCCCGCATTCGCGAACGCAAAGATCGGCATGATTACGAACACGCTAAACGGATGTAGCGAATGCTCGATTCGTTGCAGCGGTGCTTCCACATGATGGCACTCGGTAAGAATCGATCGCACGATTTGTTGTTGCCGTGCGTTTACCATCAGCGGATCTTTGTAATCCTCCGAATCCGAGAATCGATAGAGCAGCACCGACATGCGCCCGAAAAAGTGCGGCGTCTCGTACCGCGCGTCCGGTGGAATTGTGAACGCCAGCAACACGCCCGCGATCGTGGCATGTACGCCGGATTGCAAAAAGGCCAGCCACACAATGATGAACAGGACGACATAGGGAATCGCGCTTCTGACGCCCAATCGACTCATCCCGTATGAAACAGCGATCAGTCCCGCGCCAGTCCAAAGCGGGACAACGTCCAGTCCATCGGAATAGAATAACGCGATGATCAATACCGCGCCTAAGTCATCCACGATCGCCAATGCCACGAGAAACACGCCCAATGACGGCGGCACTTTCTTCCCCAACAACGCCATTACGCCCATCGCAAACGCGATGTCCGTTGCCATCGGAATGCCCCAACCGATCGAAGTTTCCCGGCCATAGTTAAACGCCGTGTACATCAACGCAGGAACCACCATTCCCCCGACTGCCGCTATCGCGGGCAACAACGCTTTACGAACGGTGGCCAATTCTCCGACCAATATTTCGCGCTTGATTTCGAGCCCGACGAGAAAAAAGAAGATCGCCATCAGGCCGTCGTTGATGAGGTGATGAAGCGTTATCTTGGACGAGTGCTCGCCAAATCCGATGGTGACGTACGACTCAAGGAAATGATGGTATTCGTCGCCCCACTGGCTATTGGCAATAACCAACGCAGCCAACGCCGAGCCGAGCAACAATCCCGCGGCAACCGCATCCTGTTTGAAAAAGCTGGCCAGCGGAGACGAATACTCCAGGGGAGGCGGTGCTGCTTCGTTGGGTGGCGGTTTTGCCCCCGATTCACTCATTCATTTTTCCTATGGAGCCCAATTCTAGCGGACATTGCGTTCATTACAAGAAATGTATACCGCAGACGACGCGACATCCTCAAGACGCGTGACCCGGGGACTCAGCTTGCCTCACGCCGCGTTGACCGATATAGTTGAGGTTTGGTTTCGCGGCCAAACGTGCCATTCCCCGCCGATTTTGGTCGCATGTAGGTTGTATTTTGTAGCATAGACGAAGATATTAACAGGATTGTGAACCGATGAATTCCGCACGACTTACACTCAATGGAAATGAGTTCGAACTGCCCACGCTGGTAGGGGAAGAGGGCGAAGTCGGCATCGACATCGCAAAGTTGCGCGGCAGTTCAGGCGCGATCACACTCGACCCGGGATATGGAAACACGGGCTCTTGCCGGAGCGCCATCACGTTTGTCGATGGCGAAAAGGGCATTCTCCGGTATCGAGGCATCGCCATCGACGAATTGAGCGCAGACGCCAGTTTCGAGGAAGTATCCCATCTACTCATCCACGGCGAATTGCCGACTGAATCGACCCTGAAATCGTTCACATCCGCCCTCGCTGCGAATAATGATTTGCCCAAAGAAATGGTCACCATGATCGATGCGTTCCCAAAGGATGGGCACCCGATGGGCATCCTCGCCGCTATGATGGCTGCGCTCTCAACATTTTATCCCGACGCCGATCCCGATGCGGACTTAGATGGCGTGGTGGCCGGCCTCATGGGCCGCGCGATGAGTATCGCGGCATTGTCCTATCGCAAACAGAAAGGCTTGGGGCCTCTCCCCGAAATCGACCCATCCGTATCGTATGCCGCCAATTTCCTTCGGTTATCCCATGCTGAAAGTGGAAAAGAGTACAAACCATCGAAAGTACTTGAGCATGCGCTCGACATGTTGCTCATCGTACACGCGGACCATGAACAGAATTGCAGCACGTCGACCGTGCGCATGGTCGGTAGCAGCCAAGCCAATATTTTTGCGTCGATGGCCGGCGGCATTTGTGGTTTATGGGGTCCGCTCCATGGCGGCGCGAATCAAGCCGTGCTGGAAATGCTGGAACAGATTCAGGCGAACGGCGGCGACTGCACCAAACACATGGAATTGGTAAAAGATAAAGAATCCGGTGTGCGCCTTATGGGCTTCGGCCACCGGGTGTACAAGAACTTCGACCCGCGCGCCACAATCATGAAAAAAGCATGCGACGAAGTGCTTGGCGAACTTGGTATCGAAGATCCGCTGCTGGATATCGCGCGCAAGCTCGAAAAAATCGCGCTGGACGACGACTTTTTTGTGAAACGCAAGCTCTATCCCAACGTCGACTTCTACAGCGGAATCGTCTATCGCGCGATGGGTATTCCGACCGACATGTTCACCGTGATGTTTGCCCTTGGCCGTATGCCGGGCTGGCTCGCCCATTGGAAAGAACTTCGGGACGAGGGATCGCGCATCCACCGTCCGCGCCAAATTTACACAGGGTATCAGGCCCGTCCCTACGTTCCGGTTGCGGACCGGGGCTAATCCCACCACATTCTATGAGCACTGCGGCGTTCGCATTTAGCACGCTCGGTCTGCAACACACCACGCCACCGGGCCATCCCGAACGTCCTGAACGTATCGACGCGATTGCCGACGCATTCCACTCGGCGGATCTCGATCCGCCGAGGATCAACAACAAACCCGCAACCCGAGCCGATCTGCTTCGCGTTCATACCGCCGATCACGTCAACACGATCGAAAAGACTTGCGCTGAAGGACTGCCCTACCCCGATCCCGATACGTCAATGGTGAAAGCCTCGTGGGACGCCGCACTCATCGGCGCCGGCGGCGCAATCGAATCGTGTAAGGCAGTACTCAACGGCGAATATCAACGCGCCTTTTCCGCGATGCGCCCACCGGGTCATCACGCCGAAAGCGATCGCGCTATGGGGTTTTGTTTGTTTAACAACGTCGCCATCGCAGCGCGATGGATGCAAGCCGAGGCCGGTATCAAGAAGGTCGCCATTCTCGATTGGGACGTGCATCACGGTAACGGTACGCAGCACACCTTCTACGACGACGACAGCGTCTACTACGCAAGCCTGCACCAACACCCGCATTACCCCGGTACCGGCTTTCCAAACGAGCGCGGCCTGAATAATACCAACCTAAACATCCAAATGGCCGCAAGTACGGAAGCCAATGAGTGGCTGGACGCGATTACCAATAAAATCTTGCCGGAATTCGAACGCTTCGATCCCGATTTTCTGCTCATCTCCTGCGGGTTTGATGCGCACCGTCTAGACCCATTAAGCGCACAATTGCTCGAAACGGAAACGTACGCCGAAATGACGCGTCTCGTATTGCCCTGCGCGAACGGGCGCATCGTATCCATCCTCGAAGGCGGCTACCACCTTGCAGCGCTTGGCGAATCCAGCGTCGCTCACTTTCGCGCACTGTCCAAATAGGGCCGCACACCGCGATGTACCCCGTCCTCATTGTTGCGAGGTTCTTGATGATGGTGCCGCTTCGGAAAGTCGATTGGGATGAATCTCCAGACGTCCAAGCGTGCGATCTTTGTTAAATCTGATCCATCCCCGGTAGCGAGCCCTGTTCCGTTTTTGCACTTCGCTTCGCTGCCAAGACTTTCTCAAGCGCACCGTCCGCCAATGTTCCATCGACTTCGCAAAGCGGACTCGCCCCCGCGCGCATTAGATCGACACAACCCTGCCCGGAATCTGATGTACAGTTCACCAATACGCGCCGTCCGAACTCGATACCAGTGCGCCCGGTGCGAATACTCCCGCCGGTTTTCTTCGGCTCGATGACACAGACCACCTCAGATAACGCAGCGATAATATCGTTCCGCTCCACTGCGGCGTGCTGCTTCCACGGCGAATCCGGGATACAAGCCGACATCAATAGCACGCGCCCTTCTCGCAATACATCGCGAATGTACGGTGCACCGCGATACGTAAGCAGTCCTTGCGCAAGGACTACAACCATGCTGCCACCGGCGTCCGCCGCGCCGCGTTGCGCCGAATCGTCGACGCCTTTTGCGCCACCGCTTACCAGTGCGCGCGCCGATTGGGCAACAGCCCTGCCGCATGCGCGCGCGAGCGTTTGTCCATTCTTGCTCACCTCTCGAGCGCCAACGACCGCAATCCCCGATTGATCGAGTAAGGCAAGATTTCCAATGAACAACAACAATGCAGGAGCACGATCACCCAAGCACTCGCGTACAGCAACGGGATATCGTTGATCGCCCAGCGCGACTGCACTCACCCCAGCCTTCGTGCATCGTGCCAATAGCCGTTGCGCCGATTCGCGATGTTGGTCATTGCATTGCGCAAAGGCTTGCACCAATGCATGGTGATCACCCGGCGGCAACGATTCCAAGAGCGCTCGCGGTTCCATCGCCATCAGCGTATCGAGACTACATTGCAATTGACGCGCCGCGAGAAGCGCCGACCGCGCAACTCGGTTGCCAGCGCCGGGGACTTGCACCAATGCCAACAGCGCAGCCATGTCGACATTCTCGGTGCGTTCACT
>JAJDAB010000147.1 GCA_029262095.1 Candidatus Hydrogenedentota bacterium | reverse complement strand
AGTCTCAGAAACGTTTGACGAAGTCATTCCGGTCGGCAAAAAGTTTGGCGTGCAAATCGTCGTGCAGGGAGCGCATCGATTTGAGGTAGCCACGTTTCGAGTCGACGGACCCTATTCAGATGGACGCCATCCATCCTATGTCGAATTCTCTGGCGAACGCGAGGACGCCCTGCGCCGCGATTTTACAATCAACGCGCTCTTCTTCGACCCCGATACGAATGAAGTGCTCGACTACGTGGGTGGCCAAGCCGATTTGGAAGCCCACGTCATCCGCGCCGTCGGAGACCCGGCCAAACGATTCGACGAAGATTACCTCCGCATGTTGCGCGCCGTACGGTTCGCGGCGCGACTGGGATATTCGATCGCACCCGACACAAAGCGCGCAATACTAAAACGAGCAAACCACATCGCGAAAACCAGTCCCGAACGTATTCGCGACGAACTCGTGAGGATGTTGACGGAAGGGCCCGCTGGCGAAGCCTTCCGGCTGCTCGACGAGACCGGATTACTCGAGCACACCCTGCCCGAGGTCGCGAACATGAAAGGCGTCGAACAACCTCCTGAGTATCACCCCGAGGGCGACGTCTTCGTACATACCATGTTGTGCCTGGATCATCTTGATGCGCCCTCTCCCACACTCGCGCTAGGAACGCTCTTGCACGACGTAGGCAAACCACTCACCATTACATACGAAGACCGTATCCGTTTTAATCACCACGACAAAGCCGGTGCGCGCGTCGCTCGAAAAATATGCAAACAGCTCCGCTGCTCCAATGAAACAACCGATCGCGTCGAATGGCTCGTCGCGCAACACATGCGGCTCGCCCACGCACCGGGGATGCGCGAGTCCAAACGAAAACGATTCGTGCGCGAGGACGGCTTCAGCGAGTTGCTGTCGCTGTGTAGGGCGGATTGTCAGGCCAGTCACGGCGACATGTCCATCGTAGATGAACTTGAACGCTACCGAGCCAATCTCGCGCCTGAAACCATCGCGCCACCACCGTTGATTACGGGTAGCGATCTCATCGAAATGGGCTACGAGCCTGGACGGCTGTTCAAGGAGATCCTGACCGCCGTCGAAGATGCCCAGCTTGAAGGCCTTATTTCAAATGCGTTGGATGCACGGAATCTCGTACTAACGCGCTGGGAACCGAGACCAAATGCAGAATGAGATCGTCAAGGCGAGAGCGTAACACTCGGGAGAAAGACCGTAAAAGTCGCGCCTTTACCTTTGGTGGATTTTGCAGTGACCGTGCCGCCATGCGCGACGACGATTTTCTTCACACACGCCAATCCAAGGCCGGTGCCTCGGGAACCTTTAGTCGTGGCGAAGGCCTTGAACAACTCGGGCTGAAACGCCCGTTCAATGCCCGGGCCCGTGTCCCGTACGATCATAGAGACGCCAGCGCGATCCGCTTTCGATTCGATCGTGACCGTGCCACCGTCTTCTTCGCACGCTTCGATCGCGTTTTGTACGAGATTGAGCATCGCGCGATAAATCGCTCCGGAATCCACGTGCATATGCGGTAACTCACCCGGCACAAATTTTAGCGTGACTTTCGCGCGATCCGCCGCATTCTGGACGGATTCGATAAGCTCGTTAATCAGTTTGTTTAGGTCTGTCGATTCAGCCGTCGGTTGGGCATCGGGCTCTCGTGAAAACGTAAGCAAATTGAGTACGAGATCTTCCATGCGCGACGTGGCGCGATGTACCAACGGCCAACCTTTCTGCACATATTTCCAATCTTCTTTTCCGATGGCAACATCGACGAACTCAGCGCCCCCTTTAATTCCCGCCAAAATATTCTTGATGCAGTGCCCCATACTCGCCGTCGCTTCACCGATAGCCGCGAGACGTTCACTTTCGACCGTTTCTTGATAGAGCCGTGCGTTCTCGACCGCGATACCCGTGATACGGCCCACGGCAGTGAGAATTTCCAGATGCCCCGTCGTAAACACGACGCCCGAATCACCGCCGTCTACGTATATCGCGCCCGCCACTTTTTCGCGCCCAATGAGCGGAACACACATCACCGCCTGAATATCGTTTTCCACCACGCTTGCCGCGGCCGCGAAATCTTCCTGCGCATTCAACGTCAGCACCGCGCCGCGTTCTTTGAATACTTGACTCACAAGCGTGCTGCTAAACTCGGGCTGTTCACTCGCCTTCACCTTCGGAATCGATACGCGCACCTGTGGCTTGTTCGTCCCTTTTTCCATCGTCAGGATAAACGCACGTTTTACCGGCAGCTCTTCACAAATCAGGCGCAGAATTTTTTGAAGCAATTCATCCAGGTTGAAAATGGTGCCGAGCAACAACGACGCCTTATACATCAGCGGCAGATGGCCCTTCTTGTGATCCGCCACCATCTTGTCGTACACGCCCGTCGCTTTTTCGAAAGACAATGTATGATTGGCGTCATCACCTTGTTTCTCGCGCGGTGTGACCAAGAATTCATGCGTGCCGACAAGAATGTTATCGCCTTCTTCGACTCGTAACCGCGTCACGCGTTCACCGTTCACCAACACGCCGTTGCGCGATCCAAGGTCTTCGACCTTCAATAGGCGGTCCTCAACCCAGAAGCGCGCGTGATGCCTCGATACCATCGAGTCAGACAACACCACATCACAATCGGACGCGCGGCCGATGATTACGCCATCGCGTCCCACGACGAAGTTATTGATCTCCGCGCCATCCTTGCGCATCGCCATGTCGTACCGAGCCAAAGTAACGTTTACTCCTGTGTTGATGGTTCAATGGACTTGCCCATGCTGTAGCACAAGTCCAACGAGTACCCAAGTCGTTCATAAAACGCTACCGCATCTGAATTCCAGACGCGTATCTGCAAATTCACCTTCGGACATCCGAGCGCCGCCAAACGTTCATGCGCGGCGACCATCATCGCACGTCCGAGACCAAGCCGCCGGTAATCCGGATCGACCGCCAACAGATTAATCCATCCACGACGACCCTCGTATCCCGCCATAACGGTCGATACAACTCTACACTCAAGTTCGCCGATCAGAAATAGTCCCGGCTGATAGGCGCGTTTTCGATCAAACATCGATTCGGGACGATTGTGGGAGGCGTTTAAATAACATCGCTCCCCTAACTGGGCCACCTCTTCGAAATCGCCCTGATCGCACTCCCGAACCGCTAATGACTGCATCGCCTTCCCCAACCTCTCTATATATTGTAGCCGCCTCCGGGCATTTTCGGTGGACTCTGCTCAATTTGTCACTGTAAGTTATTTTATTTCAACATGTTACAAAATACAAGCGAAATGTAATCGTTGATTTACCCGTGGGCTAGGCGCTGCTATTCTGGGCCGCGCCTAGGTAAGGCGATTGAATCGCCAACAAACTGATGATATATTCAGCCCGGGGGGGGAATGGGCCACTCATGAATACCGCTCAAATTGTCGATCGGCTTCGCGCCGATTCCGCGTTCAATCGCAATCTCACCGCATGGAAAACAATTCCGGAACGTGCCGCGCGATACGGCGGTTTTCCCGATGGGTTGAATCCAAAGATCATCGAAGGGCTGCAGAAGCGCGGCATTCAGGATCTGTATACGCATCAATCGCAGGCAATTGAGGGCGTACTCGCGGGTGAAAATATTTGCGTCGTCACGCCAACCGCTTCAGGTAAAACGTTGTGCTACAACCTGCCTGTGCTGAATCGGCTTATGGCAGACGAGAATGCGCGGGCGTTGTATTTGTTCCCGACGAAGGCGCTGTCGCAAGATCAGGTCAACGAATTGCAGTCGACGATTGATGTCCTCGACGTCAAGATTGGCACGTACACGTTCGATGGGGATACGCCGGCCTCCGCGCGCAAGGCCATTCGCAGTGCCGGACACATCGTCGTTACCAACCCGGATATGTTGCACACCGGTATTCTCCCCCACCACACGATCTGGATGAAGCTGTTCGAAAATCTCTCGTACATTGTCATTGACGAAATCCATCATTACCGCGGTGTGTTCGGCAGCCACCTCGCCAATGTCGTTCGCCGGTTGAAACGAATTTGTGAGTTTTACGGTGCAACACCTCAATTCATCTGTTGCAGCGCGACGATCCACAATCCTCAGGAAATTACGGAACGCATCATCGAAGAACCCGTTCGGCTTATCGACGACAACGGCGCGCCTGCAGGCGAACGGCATTTCGTGTTCTATAACCCGCCCGTAGTCAACGCAGAACTGGGCATTCGCGCATCAGCGGTGAAAGAGGCAAGCCGAATTGCGACGCAAATGCTGTCGCGCGACGTCCAATCGATTGTGTTCGCGCGAAGCCGATTGCGCGTGGAGATTCTAACCACCTACCTCAAAGACGCGGTACGCAAACTCAAGAAGGACCACAACCTCGTCCGCGGCTATCGCGGCGGCTATTTGCCGACCGAACGCCGCGACATCGAGAAAGGCCTTCGCGACGGCAAGATCATGGCGGTGGTCAGCACCAACGCGCTCGAACTCGGCATCGATATCGGCGCGCTCGACGTGTGCATCATGACCGGCTATTCGGGCAGCGTAGCGAGCACCTGGCAACAAGCCGGCCGTGCGGGGCGCCGCTCGAATGTATCGCTCGTTATCCTGGTCGCCACGAGCGCGCCACTCGATCAATACATCATCAACCACCCCGAGTACTTTTTCGAACAAGCACCCGAGAGCGCGACGGTCGATCCAAATAATCTCATTATAATTTCGAGCCATTTGAAGTGCGCCGCGTTTGAGTTACCGTTCAAAGAAGGCGAGTCGTTTGGACTAGACGCCGCATCCACGTCGGAAATTCTCGATTACTTGGCGGACGAACGCGTCCTACGCAAAGCCGGGAACAAATGGCACTGGAGCGCGGACGCGTATCCGGCCGAAGGCGTCAGTTTGCGCACTGCCGCGCCGGGAAACGTCGTCATCCTCGACACCACACGACACGGCCACGTCATTGGCGAAGTCGATTTGTTTGCCGCGCCGGTCGAGGTCTATCAAAACGCGATTTACTTGCACCAAAGTGTGCAGTACACAATCGACGAATTAGACCTCGACGACCGCAAAGCGTATGCGCGGCCTGTCGAGTCGGACTACTACACCGATGCCCAGATCAAAGTCGACCTCAAGGTCATTGAA
>JAJDAB010000146.1 GCA_029262095.1 Candidatus Hydrogenedentota bacterium | reverse complement strand
TGTGCTGGGTACGACGTTTGGCGCGGCCTTCGTTTTCTTCAAACCACCCAGCCTTAACTTCTTTTTCGAACGCGTGTTTATAGAATTCTTGATCGACGACCCAGAACTATTGACGTCCTTGCGAGTCGTAGAACAATTTGGCATTCATGCCCACAACAGCGATCTCACCGATGCATCAGATGCCTACGCCCGCAAACAACTCGCCAAAGCGAAAGATGACTTGGCCACGCTGCGACGATATAACCCGAACGACATGACGGAAAGTCAGCAACTATCGACAGACATCCTCGATTGGTTTCTCGAAAGCGCCGTCAACGCCGAACCGTTCATGTACCACAACTACCCTGTCAATCAAATGTTCGGTGTTCAAAATGAGCTGCCAACTTTCATGGCGGCGATGCATCAAATCAATACCGAACGCGATGCTCACCACTACATCGAACGCCTGGACAAATTCCCCCATAAATTCGACCAAGTGCTTGATGGAATTCGGATACGAGAGCAGGCAGGTATTGTGCCGCCGAAGTTTGTCATAGGCCGCGTGCTCGACGAAATGCGAGGGTTTGTCGACAACGGCGTCGAAGCCAATATTTTGTATACGACGCTGCTCGATCGGCTCAATGAGCGTGACCCGGAGAGCAGTGCATATCTCGTTACCAAGGTCTCGGACAGTGAACGAGCGGAGTTGTGCACCGACGCGCATCGCGCGATCGAGCAGTCCGTATTTCCTGCCTATCAAAACCTAATCGAGTACTTCGAAGACCTCAAAGATCGTGCAACAGAAGACGACGGGTTTTGGAAACTGCCGAACGGCGATGCCGCATATGCGTACGCATTGCGCCAGAATACGACGACGGACAAGACCGCTACGGACATCCACCACATTGGGATAGGTGAGGTATACCGTATTCTCACGGAGATGGATGGAATTCTCGATGGATTGGGGCGTGATGAAGGCCGGGTCGGCGAACGAATGTTGGCGCTCGCGGTCGACCCCAGCATGCTGTATCCGAATACAGATGAAGGCCGGACCGCTTGCCTCGCCGACTACCAAGCGATTATCGATAGCGCCAGTGAAAACCTCGATGCCGTATTCGACCTCCGGCCCGCTATCGGGGTCCACGTCGAACGCATTCCCGAATTCAAAGAAGCCACCGCGGCCGCCTACTACAATCAACCTGCACTCGACGGATCTCGGCCCGGTATTTTCTACGCCAAGTTGAACGACATGAACGAAGTGCCGAAACTGAGTATGAAGACCTTGGTCTACCACGAAGCGATTCCCGGCCATCATTTCCAGATTGCCCTTCAACAAGAAATGCAGGGTGTGCCCACGTTCCGAAAAGTAGTGCCGTTCACCGCATACGTTGAAGGGTGGGCGCTGTACGCCGAATACCTAGCGAAAGAACTGGGCTTCTACGAAGGTGATCCGGAAGGCGATCTCGGAAGACTACAAGCCGAATTGTTTCGCGCGGTACGACTCGTTGTGGACACCGGAATTCATCACCGCCGTTGGACCCGTGAGCAGGCAATTCGTTACATGGAATTCGTCACTGGAATGCCGCACGGCGATGTCGTCTCCGAAATTGAACGATACATCGTCATGCCCGGTCAAGCATGCGCCTATAAGATCGGGCAGCTCACCTTTATCGAATTGCGTACTCGCGCGGAACACGCATTGGGTGACCGATTCGACCTTCGCGCATTTCACAACCTCATTCTTTCGAGTGGCGCGATGCCACTCACGATACTGGAACAAGTCATCGACCAGTACATCGCCGAAACACTGCGGTCGTCGGTCGATCAGCAGGCTGCTGCATGACGCTCCCTCTATTCACAGCGTTTCCAAGACTGGAAGAGAAAATCGTGCATGCGACCCTCGGCCGGTTCCCGACGCCTGTAGAGCAATTTCCTGCATTGGCGGCGGCCGTCGGTGCGGACAACCTGTGGATTAAGCGCGACGACCTATCTGGAAACGACTACGGCGGGAACAAGGTTCGGAAACTGGAATTCCTTTTACCGGAAGCGAAACGACGCGGATGTTCCGAAGTCATCACCTTCGGATACGCAGGTTCGAATCACGCGCTGTGTACAGCGTACTACGCGCAGAAACTCGGCCTCCAGAGCCACTCGATGCTCATGCCGCAGCCCAACGCATACGTCGTGCGAGACAACCTCTTGCTAGGCGCGAAAGTGGGCGCCGATCTACGCGAATACTCCGGCGTCAAGACCGTAGCTACGGCGTCGGCCGCCCTCGTGACGAAGCGCAAACTACAGACCGGGCGTGCTCCCATGGTCATCCCCGGCGGCGGGTCATCCGCAATCGGGACCATCGGGTTTGTGAATGCGGCGTTCGAATTGCAGCGGCAAATAGACGCGGGCGAATTACCGCAGCCCGACGTCATTTATGTGGCGGTCGGGTCGATGGGCACAACGGCCGGTCTATTGATCGGACTGCGCATTTTGAAGATGCCGACAGCGATAGAAGGTATACGAGTGACAGACGCGTCGTTCGCCTCGCCTCAAAACGGAGCGGAACTCGCAATGAAAACGATGGCGCTGTTGCGACAGGCCGATTCATCGGTGCCGGACATTTCAATTGCTAGCGGCGACTTTCCGGCGCGAGACGGATTCTTCGGAGATCGGTATGGCCAATACACCGAAGAGAGTGCTCAAGCCGTTGCGACCATGAAAGAACATGCGGGCCTTCATATTGAAGGTACGTATACCGGAAAAGCGTTTGCCGCGTTGATCGCTGATGCGCAAGCGGGAAAGCTGGCGGGTAAGAATGTCCTGTTCTGGAATACGTACAACTCGTGGGATTTTTCAGACGAAATTGGTGATGTGGACTATCACTCGCTTCCGGAAGTGTTTCACAAGTACTTCGAAGAAGACGTACAACCGTTGGCAACACCGGTCGGAAACTAGGTCTAGTTCCGCTTCATCTTCGTGAATTTCTTTTTCAGCCCGCGGAACATGCGTCCAACCGGGTCTTTTTTCTTCGGTTCCGCGGGTGCCGCCGCAGCTCGCACCGGTGTCGGCTTGACGACGGATTCCGGCTTGGGTTTAGCAACAACAACTTCTGCAGGCTTTGGCTTTGGTGCCGAAGTCCGGCTCTTATGTTTATCGTAACCAGCCTCGACCATCGCACGGTATTGCTTCAGGCCTTCCGCTTGATCCGGGTTGTCCCGAGCGATATTCGGATATTCCTGCTCCAAGGCGTCCAGGTGCGCGAGAACCAATGCAAATTTCTCGCCCGCTTGTTTTCGCGTAGACCGATCTTCAGATAGTTGTTTTGCAAATTCGAATTGCGCGCGCGTCATCACCAGTTTGTAGTGAAATGCTTCATAGACGTCCACCGAGTCCGGCGATTCCTTCGCCAACTGGTCGTGCAATCGAAGTGCTTCGTTGAACGACGCCAGTGATTCTTCCGGTGTTTCCAAATCAATTTGCAGTAGCCCCAGATTGAAATAGCTGTGCGCCAGGTCAACCCGAATGTCCCGATCCGGATACTGCTCTGAAATCCGCAGACGAATGCCCAATGCGGCGTTCATCGGTTCAAGCGCATCGTCCAACCGGTCGAGTTTCCGGTAGACCAATCCCTGAGTCGTCAATCCGCTGGCGAGATCAGTCTGGTATTCCACCATCGCCGGATAGATCGTGCTCAATCGCTCAAAAGAAATCACGGCATCACCAATCCAACGAGCGGCTTCATCATACCGATCCTCGTCATAATGCAAATTGGCGACATTCGCTTGCGTACGCGCCTGAACTTCCAACAAATCCGGGTCACCCGGATTGTTCGTGACCAATTCATCCTGCACTTTCAACGCTTTCATGAAGGAATCCAGCGCTTCAAATGTAAGTCCTTCTTCTTCCTTAAGCAGCCCATGATTCCCCAGGCTCACCGCGTACTCCGTCCGCAACGCCAAATCGTCCGAATTGGCCAGCACCAGTTGTCCGCGCTGGTCCAACGCCTTTTGACTGTACTCCGCAGCTTTGGTGAGATTGCCCTGTGACTTATAGAGAACGGCCAAATTGTTGTAGCTGTCCGCCAGTCCTCGTTTGTGTTTCGGATTCTCGGGGTCCAGGTCCGCCAAACCCTGTCGTAACGCAAGCGCTTGTTCGTTCGACTGCATCGCTTCGTCCAGCCGCCCTTGATCCTCCTGTAAGATCGCCAACTCGTGCAACGCACGGGCTTGCAAGCCGAGATACTGCGTATTATCGGGTTGCTCCGCGGTTAATGTGGCGAGGAACGCTTGCGCATCCGTATACGATCGCAATGCTTCATCGTCTTCGCCCACCGAATGCGCAACGTCCGCCAACCGCAAATACGCTTCCGCCAAATTTTGTTGCATCTCTGGAGAAGGCGCCTTGGTGGATAGGGCATCGGCGAGCTGTTGGTAGTAGGCCAAGCTGCCGCGCAACAATTTATTTCGCACAGGACTAGCGCCGGGTGCCGCCAGGAATTCGCTCTCGCTCACATCTGTGAATAGTCGATCGATTGCCAAACCGGCCACTTGGAAATTCTCTTCCGCCAGCATCAACGCGGCGCTGGCCTCCAGTCTCGCATCGTCCGCCTCTTCCCGTGCCGCGATTGCCTGCGTAACGGAATTCTCCAATTCGGCGTTCTTTGAAAGAAGTCGAATGTTGTACATGATTCCGACCGCAAATATGACGACCAGGCCCGCGGCTGCGGTGGACAAAATCGCTTTGTGTCGATTTACAAACCGTTGAACCGTTTCTTTCGTCGAATAGTCGTACGCAGCGACCAACGATCCGCTGAGGAACCGGGACACCTCCTCCGCCAATTCCTTGGCCGTCGCATAGCGATCCGCGGGATCGCGCCGCATAGCGCGTCGGCAAATCGCGGCCAACTCTGGGGCGGCATCGCTTTCGATGGTTTCTGCCGATACAGGGTCTTGTGTAAGTACTTGCTCAATTATTTCCCGCGACGATTTTCCCGTATAAGGCGGACGGCCCGTTAACAACTCGTAAAGCACCGCGCCCAGCGCATACACATCGGATCGTTCGCCGACATTGTCGAGATCGCCGCGTGCCTGTTCCGGCGCCATATACGCCGGCGTCCCCATTGCCAGACCTTCTTGCGTCTTCGCGGCGTCATGGGCTTCGCCCAGTCGGAAAACTTGAATGGTCTCGCTCATGGCTTCCCGGGCATCGTCTTGACGGCCTTTGATTTTCGCGAGGCCCCAGTCGATGACCACGGTCTCGCCGAATTCGCCAACCATCACATTGCCCGGTTTCAGATCGCGATGAATCACTTTCCGGCTGTGCGCATAGGCAATGGCCTGACACAAATTGACGAAGTGCGGAAGAAGCGCCATCCGATCGCGGAGACCGTTGCACTCCCGCAATGCTTTCGCCAACGTTCGTCCACGAACCAGCTTCATCGTGTAATACAACGTACCGTCGGCCCGATAGCCCAATTCATACACCGGTACAATGGCCGGATGTTCAAGCTGACCGGTAATACGCGCTTCTTGAACAAAGCGCGCGAGAATGGGATTGGTCTGGGGCGTTGCGCCCGACGCCGTGGAACCGGTTCGCTCCGGCAACAACTCTTTCAACGCGATGTCGCGACCGATATGCGTATCATGAACCAACAACACGCGACCCATACCACCGCGCGCGTACTCCTCAATAAAACTGTATCGATCTTCCGCTTCAACCACCGCCTCCGGTTTGTCACCGGGAAGTTCGACGTACGCAGACTTCGGCGCCGGCGTCAATGCAGGCTTCGGAGGATTGTCAGCGGACCCAGCTTTCGGGCGCGATGAATCATTGTGGAGCGTTGGAGTGTTCGACGGATCCGGTGTGAGTTCAGGTCGCAACAGTGCATCCACGTCGATCCCACTCGACAATTCCGCCTCGCTCGAATCTTTCGCATCGAAGGCGAATACGCTATCCGCACCGCCGCACGCAGCAATCGCCGCATCCGAATTTCCGTCGTGCGTATTCAAAGCACGATCGACCGCGTTCTTGACGAATTCTGCGTCCTTAGCGGATATCAGATCGGAATCAGAAAGATATTCGGCGAGATCGCGCGAAGGGTTCTCGGCCCAACGCTGCGCCACGGGCTGTAATTGCCGAGGCGTGACCAGACGATACTGCACCGCCAACGTTCCGAATAGGACGTTTTGCTTTTGATCCATGGAGTTAGAAGTCTCCGCCCAACGAAACCACGCAGCTTAATCGAAGGTATACCGCAACCATCCGATATAGTTGCATTATTCGCAGTATGGTGTCAAGGGTGACCGGTGTTTATGCCACGCCGGACAAACCCAAATCACAAAAGCCTACCCCAATACATACGGGTCTGATAGCGGACCGTTACATGCCGATCCTGGGCGTGGCGATCGTAGAGTTCCCGCAGAGACTTGGCAAAGCCCGCATGACGCGAATCGCCCTCGCCGGGCACGTATGACGACGACATTGCTCGACCGTACAAGCCATCCCAATCGAACTGTTGCGCATTGGGAAACGACCGCTCACGAAATCCATCACCGCCGAAATACGCAGCCAATTGCTCGGAGGTTACATTCTTGTGGTCCACTGCCGCGTAATCGGTCCCCTCATCAAGGAGCAGTTGTTCATACGCCATGAGGAACGGCGTCGTGTCAACCTCCCGGTCATTCCACAATAATATGCCGTAGCCCGTTGGTCGCAATATGCGCAAACACTCGCGACTGGTATTCGCGACATCAAACCAATGAAAGGCTTGCCCAGCGGCAACGAGGTCAACACTGGAATC
>JAJDAB010000145.1 GCA_029262095.1 Candidatus Hydrogenedentota bacterium | reverse complement strand
CTTCGAAGGGGGATCAAGGGGGATGTTTTGCACGATGCAAACGATTACTTCGTTTCTGAACTTGGAGTCACATACACATGATTTCTCCTAGGGCCGATCGCCTTGATACCACTACATTGAACCAGGATGTTGCGGCGCACTACGACGACCTGGATAAGTGGTATCGCGTGGTATGGGGCGAGCACGTTCATCATGGGTTATGGCGGACGGGTAAGGAGTCGCGTGCCGAAGCGGTGCGCGGGTTGACGACCTATCTCGCGGACGCGTTAGCAATTCAGCCCGGCGAGAACGTCGCTGATGTCGGTTGTGGGTACGGGGGCACGGCTCGGATTCTTGCGACGGACTACAGGGCCGAAGTCGATGGGTATACGCTTTCAGAACGGCAACATGATTACGCGACCGCGCAACTGAACGGCGCGTCGAATCCCAGGTATCACTTGATGAATTGGTTTGAGAACAAGTTGGCGAACGATTCGTTTGATGCGGCGATTTCGATTGAAAGTTCGGAGCACTTTGAGGACAAGGGCGCGATGATCGCGGAGATGTATCGCGTATTGAAACCGGGCGGGCGCATCGGTGTGTACACGTGGTTGTCGAGTCCCGCGCCCACGGATTGGCAGGTTCGGCATTTGTTGGAGCCGATTTGCAGCGAGGGACGGCTTCCGGGCTTGGGCGATGAATCGGAGTACCGGGACTGGATGGTGGGCGCGGGTTTTGTCGACGTTACATTCGAAGAGTTAAGCCATCAGGTCCGGAAGACGATGCCGCTGATTGTGGGTCGCATGATGCTGCGGCTGACGTGGGACGTTAGCGGGTGGCGGCATTTGTTGCTCGGGCCAAACAAGGTTTTCGCGAAGACCATCGTGCGCATTACGACGGCCTATTACACCGGCGCGATGCAGTACGGCATGTTGACGGCGAAGAAGCCGGAGTGATTGCGCGCGGCTATCGGTCCGCGATACCGTCCTTATCGGCGTCAGGAAAATCGATAACGAAGATCTGAGAAAATTCCTTGCCGTCGTAAGTGCGAACGTGTTTGCCAGACTCGTCTTTCGTCGGGACCGGCTTGTTGAACGCGAACTTGTCGCCATCGGGTGCCCATACGAGTTGGCTACGTTCGGCGTCATCGGGTGGGGTGAGATATTTCGTTTCGCCGAAGCGGGGGCCTTGCTTGACACACGTGATTGCAACGCGATTGTCGGCGATGCAGGCGATGGAATTGCCGGAGGGGTGCCAGCGTAAGCCGGGCCCTGCGCCGTTAGCGAATTTCGTCGCTTGGACGGGGCGCTTTCGCTCGTCAGCGTCTTTGTCCGATCCATCGGATGAAATGACAAATACCTGTAGCGTACTGTCGGTGTCCTTAGCGTAATAGGCGATTCGGTCGCCATCGGGTGTGCCGCGGACGATGCCTTCGGCGTGCGTGTGTGTGAGGCGGCGAATGCCTACGCCTTTCGGAGGCTTGGGATAACGAGACGCGGAACCGCTGTCGGCGGTTGCGATATCGACGTCTTTCGGGACATCAACGACGAATAGACTTTCCGTGAATGCCCTACCATCGTCGTTGCGGACCTTGCCGATGAACGCGCGCATGGTCCCCTCGCGCCCGACCCAGGAATCGCCATACGCTTTTTCGATTTCGCCGGGTTTGCTCTCTCCCATTTTGGGAACTGCAACGAGCAACGCGAAGTAATGGGTAGCGTCGGCGGGTGCGTCGGGATGCGATTCCATGAATCCGATGGTCCGGTCGTAATCCGGCAACAAAAAGTCGTCGTAGGTGAAACCAATTCGCGATCCATCCAAGCAATACTCGTGACGGTGCGTGCCACCACGATGCGAGCCGGGCCGTGTATCGCGGTCGGTCGCAACATCGCGGTGATCGAGCCAGATGAGCGCCCCAAACCCGTCCGCGATGACCTTGCCGCCATTGCGATTCGGCTTGCCGTAATAGCCGCGAGTGTCGACTTCGTCAACCGGCGGACCATGAATGAACGCCACGGAATACTCGTGCGGCGCGAAGGTCACCGCGCCAATTCCGGGCGCGGCTTTGGTTCCGATGATGGTAGTCTCGGGCGCGTAAAGAACGGTTTCTTCCCCCGACGCGATCTCGACCATTTCGACGCTCTGGCTGTTCTCAATGCCGGGACCAATGGTTTCGCGGGTGTCGTAACATAAGAAACGGCCATCGGCGGAGAAGTTGTCGTTATTATCCAGCATATGGTTTTTCGGTGAAAACGTAATCTGACGTTCTTGCGCGTTAGCGGCGGCCACGATGAATCCTCCTGCAAGGCCGAGGGCGATAATGCGTGCGATGATGTGCATATCGATTCCTGATGATTGAACTTGCTGCTTTGAATAGGCAGTGTAGCGGTGTGATTCATGCCAATGCGAACCCCTGATACATCGACTCAGCTGTGCGCGGTGATCGGCGATCCCGTCGCGCACTCGCTCTCGCCCGCGATCCATAACGCCGCATTCGATGCGGCGGGGCTGAACTATGTGTATCTGGCGTTTCACGTGACCGATTTGCCGGGATGCTTGACCGGGATGCGGGCAATGCCGAACATGCGCGGGCTAAGCGTGACGATTCCGCACAAGGAATCCATCATCCCCCTGTTGGACGAGGTCGACCCTTTGGCGGCAGCGGTGGGCAGCGTAAACACCGTCACCAACGATCGCGGACGGCTAATCGGCTCGACAACGGATGGGTTGGGAACGCTACGCGCTTTCGCGGACTCTGATGTCGATTTGAATGGCAAACGAGTCTTATTCCTAGGTGCTGGCGGTGCAGTTCGGGCGGTTGCGTTTGCCGTGTTGCGCGAGACCAAGGTGGACCAGGTTACGATTCTTGCGCGCCGCAGCGACCGCGCGGAGTCGTTGGTCACAGATTTGAATGATGCCGCTCGCACCGCGTCGGGTTCGCTGGACGCTGTTGCGGAAGCAATGCCGAATCACGATGTAATTATCCAGGGAACACCGATCGGGATGGCGCCGGATGAAAATGTATCGCCCGTGCCGAGCACTCTTTTCCGCGAGGGGCAGGTCGCGTTCGACATGGTGTACCGCCCACACGAAACACAATTCTTGCGAGATGCTGCCGCGTCCGGTTGCCGCGTTGTATATGGAATTGAAATGTTGCTGCACCAAGCGGCGCTTCAGTTTCAAACGTGGACCGGAACGAAAGCGCCAATTGATGCGATGCGATCTGCAGTCAAAGTATCGATATAGGAAGAACGTGCTACGCGAATTGGTTGTGAGCCGTGAGAAGTTCAACGCGAAATCAATAGGAGATCGGCGATGAAAGCCATTACTATCGGAACCGGGCTAGTCTTAGCCAACATTTGTTTCATCGTTTCGGTGACCAGCGCTGCAGAGAATGATGACGCCCGCGCAGGGATCGAGGCCGCCAACAAAACCTTCATGCAGGCCTTCGCCCGCAAAGATGCCGCAGGCGTTGCCAACTGTTATACCGCCGACGCGCAAATCCTACCCCCCGGCGCCGTGATGATCGAAGGCGCTGAATCGATTCAACAATATTGGCAAGGCGGAATCGAATCGGGTGCAACAGGATTCACGCTGACCACGACCGAGGTCGGCAGTCTGGATGACGAAGCGTATGAAGTCGGCACGTATGTGATGACCGGTGACGGCGGCAAAGAGATCGACAAGGGCAAATACATCGTGATATGGAAGCACGTCGATGGCCAATGGAAACTACACCGGGACATTTTCAACAGCGACGGGTAAGCGGGTTACCCGTTTGTAGTCGTAATCGCCAATCTTGCACGCTGCCCAGGGATTGGCGAATTGCGCGTGATTGTATGTGAATTGACCGCGCGCGCGACACTTCCCCAAGCCATTGCATTACACCTAACGCTCAATCACTCAAGGCTTTAGCCGCTTTTCGGAATGTCGGGCACGCGCGTTGCTCTTGATTCATTCTTGTATTTCGTAGGCGCGGAGCAATCCGCATAGCGGGGATGAGCATTATGATGAGATATATGGTCGGCGGCACCTTGTTGGGTGGGGTGTTGGTGTTGCTTGGGGGAACCCTTCTAGGAACAAGCGTAAACGTAACGAGTTCCAGCAACCATCAAAATCAGGGGTCCGGTCGCTACATCTTGCAGATTGTCGAAACCGAGGAAGGTAAAACGTATACAGTCGTTGACTCCAAGACCGGATCCGCACGTCTGTTCAACGAGGATGCGGGCACCATCCTGCTCGAAGCCGCTCCAGACGCTACTCCGGCACCCTAGCACGATCCGTTCATTGACATCGCGATGCAGAACGCCAATACTACGGCGAGACAAGGCTAGATGTCGATGAATGGACGCGTGGCGGTGCGCCGTCGCGCGCAAAATCGTATTGAGGGAGAGTCGAATGAGCGATGTCACGCGCCGGGATTTCATCAAGCGA
>JAJDAB010000144.1 GCA_029262095.1 Candidatus Hydrogenedentota bacterium | reverse complement strand
ACCCACGCCCGGCTCACCGACATAAATTGGATTGTTTTTTCGGCGACGACACAACACCTGGACCGTCCGCCGAATTTCACGGTCGCGACCGATAAGCGGATCGATTTTTCCAGCCGCGGCCTTTTCGTTAAGGTTGACCGTAAACGACTCCAGTGGGTCGCGTCGTTGCGCTTTTCCCTCTTCCCCGACTTCCTCCGCGCCCTCCGCAGGCACGAACTGCGGCCCGTCATCGGCCTTACTCACACCGTGCGAAATGTAATTCAATACGTCCAATCGCGTCAGGCCTTGCGTGCGCAAGAAATAATTCGCGTGGCTATCATCTTCCTCGAAGATCGCCGCGAGGATATCGCCCGCCTCGACTTCTTTCTTACCCGAGTACTGGACATGCGTCACTGCGCGTTCCAATACCCGCTCGAAACCAACGGTTTGTTGCGGGACGTAATCGCCGCTACCCGGCGCAGCGTTGAGCTCCTTATCGAAAAACGTTTCGATTTCCTGACGCAGCACTTCCAAGTCGACCCCGCACGCGCGCAGGATATCGCGCCCCTCCGGGTCGTCCAGCAGCGCGTACAACACGTGCTCGATACACAAATACTCATGACGCCGCGTGCCCGCTTCCGTCCACGCCGCGCCCAAGGTCATTTCCATTGATTTACTAAACATAATGCTCACTCCGGCTCCATCGAACACCGCAGCGGAAATCCATGATCTTTCGCGCGGCTGTGGACCGTTTCCATTTTTGTCTCAGCAATACTCGCCGTGTATACACCGCACACGCCCGCGCCGCGTTGATGCACATTAAGCATAATCTCGACCGCTTCTTCCGCCGTCTTACGAAAAACGGACACCAACACGGCCACGACGAATTCCATGGTTGTATAGTCGTCGTTATGCATCAGCACCCGATACAACTTCGGGGGCTTAACTTCGTCTTCAACGTCCGAGGCTAGCCCGGTTCCGGGAGATGCGAATTGATCTGACATGACGAGATTAGGGCTTCCAAAGAATTTGGGTCGTTACCCCAAAATGATACCACACCGGCGACCACGTTCCGCTTGATCAAACCCTCTACAACAGGCACGATATAGTGCTTATCATGGGTACGGAAATCGAACGAAAATTCTTAGTGAACGGCGACGCGTGGCGAGAGGGTGCCCGTCGGCTCCCGTGTGCCCAGGGCTATATCCTCGCGGGACCACCCGTGTCCGTCCGCGTCCGCGTGATTGGTGATGAAGGACGCATTACCGTAAAGACCGACAAGTCCGGCATTACGCGCGGTGAATTCGAATACTCGATTCCGATAGACGACGCGACGGAACTGCTTTCTGCCGCGTGCAACGCCATCATCGAAAAAACACGCCACATCCTGGATCACGCGGGAATGACCTGGGAAATCGACGAATTTCACGGCGACAACGAAGGCCTTGTCGTCGCGGAGATCGAATTGGAATCAGAAGATCAGCAATTCGAATTGCCGCCTTGGCTTGGCCCGGAGGTATCGCACGATCGGCGCTACCTCAATTCCAATCTGAGTCAACACCCGTATCGTGAGTGGGCCGATGGCTGATCCCCTCAAACTAGCGATTGAAGACGTTCGGTTCTACATCAGGAATCGAACATTGCGATTACCGTTTCGATACGGCAAGGCATGCCTCACCGCCGCGCCGTTGTTGCACTGTCGCGTCCGTGCGCGGCGAGAAGACGGCACAGCGGCCGAAGGTGTCTCCGGCGACATGCTCCCACCGAAATGGTTCGACAAGTCGGGGGACAAGACGTTCCGAAATAACATCGACGAGCTTGTACAAGCCGCACGAATCGGCGAAGGGTCTTTCAGAAATGCCGCAGCGACCACCGAAACTCCGTTCGCCATTTGGCAGAAAGCCGACACCACTACACGAGAGCAAGCCGCTAGCGAAAATCTGAATGGACTCACCGCGAGTTTTGGCGTATCCATCCTCGAACGCGCGATGCTCGACGCAGCGTGCCGAATCGCGGGGATGCCGTTTCACGAACTCGTTCGCTCAAACGCAATCGGACTGCAACCGGAATTGATTAGTACTTCGTTGGCCGGTGCAAACATTGCCGAATGCATTCCGAGTAAACCCGTCAATACTGTCGCCGTGCGTCATACCGTCGGTTTCGCCGATCCCATTCACGACGACGAACTCAACGATGCGGACGCTACAAATGACACCATTCCACGCACCGTCGAGGGATGGATTCGCGAAAGCAACATTCAATACTTCAAGATCAAAATCTCGGGTGATACAGATGCCGACGGACAACGACTCGAGTCGCTGGCAACTTTGTTTGACACGCAGTGCCCGGACGGATACCACGTATCGCTCGACGGCAACGAGCAGTTTCCCGGACTCGAGGCGCTGAAACAGTGGTATGCGGCAATGCGCGATCGGCCAGCCCTATCGAATCTTCTTGATCGAGTGCTATACCTCGAGCAACCGATGGAACGATTCGTCGCCCTCGATCAACGCGTCGACGACGAAGCACTACCGCCTCTTATCATCGATGAGTCGGATGATTCGGTTGACGCATTCCAACGCGCGCACAAACTCGGTTATCGCGGATGCAGCGTCAAGAATTGCAAAGGCGTCACACCCGCGCTGCTCAACCGCATGCTGATTCATACATTAAACAAAGCGAATCCGGATGCTTACTTTCTCACGAGCGAAGACCTCTGCAACCAACCCATCGTGCCCCTGCAACAAGACCTGTGTACGCTGAGCACGCTGGGCATCACGCACAGCGAGCGCAATGGCCATCATTACGGCGGCGCAGCCGATCATCTATCCCGCGCCGAGACCGAGGCCTGTTTAATCAACCACGCCGATCTCTACACGGCAAGCGGATCGGACTTAACAATTAGCATCGACCGAGGCCGCCTATCCATCGCCAGTATCCACAACGAGGGATTCGGCTTGGCCGTTCCCACCGATTTCGAATCCATGACGCCGATCGAAGACTGGGACTTTGAATCCCTGGGAGCAGAAGACGCATGAGCGCACCCACTATCAAGACGACCGTAGTCGGCAGTTACCCCATCCCCAATTGGCTTGCCGCATACCCAACCGGCCAGGGCCTCGCCGACGCAACCGCGGTTGTGCTGAAAACGCAGGAACTCGCGGGAATCGATGTCGTTGCGGACGGCGAGTTGTACCGGTTCGATATCACCCCTCCCGACACCACCCGCATGATCGACTACTTCGTCAAGCCACTAGAAAACATTCGCTATGACGTCGGCCGCGCGGACATCCAGGAATTCAGGAACGTCAACGCAATGGACTTCCGGAAGCACCCTTGCGGCGTGGTCGAAGGTCCGCTCGGCGAAGGCATGCTCAACTTACCCGATTCCTGCAGCCGCGCCTGTGCGATGACGCAGTCCACGTTCAAGTTTACGGTCACCGGACCGCACATGCTGAGCAAGACGTTGCTCGACCATCACTACCCCGACGTTCGCGAACGCTGTACCGCCATCGCCGAAATCCTCGCCGCGCAAGTGGCTGAACTCGACGCGGACATCGTGCAAGTCGATGAAGCAAACATCACCGGTCACCCCGAGGACGCGCCGTGGGCGCTCGACGCCATCAACGCGGTACTCGACGCAGCACCCGGAAAAGCGGCGGTGCATCTATGCTTCGGCAACTACGGCGGTCAAACCATCCAATCCGGCGATTGGAGCAAGCTCGTCGATTTCCTGGGCGGACTGCACGCGGATCACGTACTACTAGAACTCGCTCGCCGGGATGGTTGGGAACTCGAAGCGCTACGCGACGTGAATCCAAACGTCGGCATTGGCCTCGGGGTCGTCGACATCAAAACAAATGTCGTCGAGACGCCCGATGAAATTGCAGAGCGCATAGAAGGAGCGGTAATGACGCTGGGCGAAGGCCGTGTAACCTACGTCAACCCCGACTGCGGATTCTGGATGCTCCCACGAACTGTCGCCGACGCAAAAATGCGCGCACTAGTCGCAGGACGCGACCTATACGAGGGACGATAAATCGAATTTGTTAACTTACACAAACACGACTCAAATACCCTCTCCCCAGGGAGAGG
>JAJDAB010000143.1 GCA_029262095.1 Candidatus Hydrogenedentota bacterium | reverse complement strand
CCGACGGAACGTTCTACGCCATCGAGTTCAGTTGCAAGCACCAGAATTGGGACCTCTCCACCGGCAAACTTGAGGGCGATATCCTGACGTGCCCGCGCCACCATTGGGTCTATGACGTGCGCAACGGGGACTGTCTAACGCACGATTCCAGCCGCCTGCGACGATACGGGATCAAAGTCGAGGGCGAAGATATCTATATTACGCCCTATCCAATCGAGGATTAGGCAGACGCACAATAGAGTAGAATTGTATACGCTAGCGTTCACACCAAGAACTTCTCTTCGACGACCAATATATGACGAATCCACTCCAAGTGAGTCCCGAACCCCTACTCGCACTCGCGTTGCGCAAACTCCTAGTTCTTGTCTTGATCGCTTATTCGGGGGCTATAGGTGCGGCGGATAAATCTCCAAACTCGGAACTCCCTTCAACTGTAACCTACAGCGACCATATTGCGCCGATACTCCGCGATCACTGTATCGATTGTCATCGACCGGGCCAGATTGCGCCAATGTCGTTGACAACATATGCAGAAGTTAGACCATGGGCCAAGGCCATTCGCAAAGAGGTCGCGGCAAAGCGCATGCCGCCGTTTCACGCCAGCGGCCCGCTCGGTCGTTTTAGCAATGACCTAAGGCTCACCGACAAAACGATCAAACTGATTAATCGATGGGTCGATGCGGGTGTACCGAGAGGCGACTTACGCAACGCTCCACCGTTGCCGATAGCGGATTCCGGGTGGAGTCTTGGAGAACCGGATCTGGTCATTGACTTCCCGGAGTATCGAGTTGGTGGCAAGGATCGTGACGAAAACGTGTATCGGTTTGCGCCCTTCAAATTTCCTCACGACGTTTGGGTCCGCACAATCGATTTCAGCCCGAGGGACAATCGCGTGATTCATCATGCGTCGATCTACTTTACGGAACCGGGTGATGTCGTTCCCGAGACTCCAACGACCGGGCTATTCCACCAGTTCAATTTCAATACTCTTGATCGGATTTGGCACACGTGGGGCCCGGGGATGCAGCCACACGCCGGCTATCAAGGCGCCGCAAGACTCATCGAGAAAGGCGCACGAATTGGTGCGTTGTTTCACTATGCCCCGATGGAGGAAGAGGCCATCGACCGAACGTCGGTCGGCATCTATTTCGCTAATGGCAAAATCAACAAATCGGTGGGCATCCTTAATTTTATTGCCGACGATCTCAAGATTCCGCCGTATGCGCACGCGTACTCGCTAGCAAAAGAGGCGCCCATCCCCGACGGAATCGAGATCACGCACTTCTGGGTCCACATGCATCTGCGCGGCCGGTCATCGAAGTACATATTTCACTACCCGGACGGAACTGATGAAGTCGTGCTTGACGTTCCAAACTACAACATGGATTGGCAGCCCATGTACTACCTCAAGGACTCCATCAAAGCGGTGCCGAATTCGACCGCCGAGTGCATATCCGTCTGGGACAACAGCGCTGACAACCCACAGAATCCGGATCCCTCGCAGACAATTCGGTTTGGAGTTCGCACGCAGGATGAGATGGGCGGTGGCATTATTTTCTATCTCAAGGATCGGGCACCAGAAGAATGTGTGAGCGTCGTCAATGGAATTGCGCAATAGACGGAAAACAAGCGACCTGTTCGGATTGGTATTCTGGTCAACAGGTCAAGCGTCGACAATACGTCGCGCACGTTGAGTCGTCTGCGTTACGTTTTCAAGCTGTTCGCTATTTTGCAGCGCCGACGAGCGCCATACGCTCAAAGGGCCCTGGAGTACTCTCCAAACCCATCTCTGCCACGATCTTGCCGGACTCGTCGAGACGGAAAAGAGAGAGCCCGCCCCATTCGTGTTCTTTGCCATCGCCGGTGTTTCGCGCCTTGAATCCCCATACCAACACCACTTTGTCACCTTCTGACACACTATCGTGGATGGTGACCTGAGCGTTCGTCCACTTCTTGCAGAAGTTCGTTGCAAAACCTCTTACAGCGTCACGACCTCGAATACCGGGCCTGTCGAACAAAGTCTCGAAGATGGGGTAGCTAATCACGACATCATCACCAGCAAGCTGGTCCACCACCGAGGGGTCGCACCCGTAAACGCCTCGAAAGAACTCCTCCGCGAGGGCTTTGCGATCCGCTTCTGTGCTGGCGGGCCTTGTAACGCCAAAAGTAATCGCAATTAACACGGGCACTATCCAGACGAATTTTCGCATTGGTTCATCCTTTTGGCCGGACTTAGATCTCAACCCATGAGCAGCCATCGCGCATGGGATCATAGGAGTATTATCAAGGATATTTTCGCAGTTATCGAGGTCCAATCACTTTTTACGTCACCAGGATGAACACCAGCAGCGCCAGCTCGATACTCAAGTGCGCGAGGAACGGCAATAACACATTCTTCCGCTGTAACGCCCAGTACGTGAGAAGGACCCCTCCCCCACCCGCCAATAACGCTTCGAGAAACGGCTTTTGAAGGTGATAGGCAAATTCGAGGACTGGAATGATTAACCACGCGTGCCTGCCGAATCCTCCGACGACTTTCCGCAACAAGAAGTAGCGCATCATGAATTCCCAACCCACCAGCCAGGAAAACATCCAGAGAAGATTACCGCGTGCATAGGCCCATCGCAGATCAGCAGGTCTATCGCCCATACCACTGTAGATTCGGTCGAGACTTGGAAAGAATGGGATGAGCGAAACCGCGCCTATTCCACCCACGATTAATATTGCCAGTACCGCAATGTCCGATCGTTTCCACCGGAGAACACCGAAATTACCAAAATCGAACCGATACAAACTGAAGAGGATTGGGACGACGAGCCATGCGAGAAACTTAAAACTGTCGAAATACGCCCACTCTGGCGCAGGTTCGTTTCCAGTAAGCGATTCCAACGCGGACAATTCGACGTTTTCGTGGAAGATCGACCATCGAATCGGTACGTCCACACCTCGAACGGCCAAAGTATCTATGACGATAGCGGCAACGACGTAAAGCAACGCGAGGGTAGCGACGGCTTTTCCCGTAGAGGAACTCGAGACCGATGCCTTGGCGGTGGACTGGGCTTCAGTCACAGGCGGCGTAACTCCTTTGCGGAATGCGTTGGGGCGCTGCTAAGATTCGCGACGTAGCCGCGTGTACGAAGTATTATGACCGAAGATTCCCCAAAAGCTCGAAAACAGCTCGATTCCGATACGACGTTCAATAATATGGACGCCACTCAGGCGTTTACGCCGCTGCGCCGGACCGATCAACCGCTCTCGGCTAGCCTTGTCGTCCTCGCGGGCTGGGAAATCGGATTGGAGTTCACGCTGCTGGACGACCAAACCATCATCGGCCGCGCCCCGAACGCGGATATCGTACTACGCCTCCCCTCGGTGTCCCGGCAACACGCGCGAATCAGCCGGACGAACGTGGGCGACGTTGAGGTATTCGAGATCGAAGACATGGGTAGTACGAACGGAATCGCCGTGAATGGCGTGGAAGCAAAATCGGTCCCACTCCAAAACAACGACAAGATCGAATTGGGGGACGTGGTTCTCAAATTCGTTGTACAAGATGTACATGAAGCGCAATATCATCGGGAAGTACGCCGACGCATCGAATATAACGAACTTACCGGATTGCTCACGCTGGAGACGTTCAAACGCCAGGCCGCCGACCTAATCCGCGATGCATCACCGGATTCGCCGTTCACGCTTGCCATGACGGATCTCGATGGACTCAAACGGGTGAACGACACACACGGGCATCTCATGGGCAGCAAAGTTATCAAGACCATGGGGGAAGCCATTCGAGAAGGACTTCGTCCCAGTGATCGCGCCGGTTTGTATGGTGGCGACGAAGCCATCGTCCTTTACCCGGGGACCGATCTCGGTGAAGCGATGAAACTCGCCGACGATTTACGGACGCGTATTGCCGCATTACGCTGGGAAAGTAAAGCCGATGACGTGCAGGTGACGATTAGCCAAGGCCTGGCGGAGTTTCCGGAGCACGGCGATAAACTGGAAGCCTTAATCGCGGCGGCGGACGGTGCGCTCTACGCAGCCAAAGCCGCAGGACGCAACTGCGTTCGTGTGTGCGGCGAGTAACATGCGTCCAATCATCACCCTGAGCACCGATTTCGGTACGCGCGATCCGTATGTTGCTGCCATGAAAGGCGTCTGTCTCACGATATGCCCCGACGTAAATCTCGTCGACCTGACCCACGAAATCACACACCACGACATACTAGAAGGCGCCCTCTTTCTCGGCGGTTGCGTCGGCGATTTTCCTGCGGGCACGATTCATTGCGCGGTCGTTGATCCCGGCGTTGGATCAACACGTCAACCCTTGGTCGCCAATACAGCGGGACAAGTCGTCGTGTGCCCGGATAATGGCCTGCTGACTCGCATCCACCAGCGATATGGAATCGACCAGGTTCGGCGAATTGAACATCCCGATTGTTTCGCCGATTCTGTTAGCAGCACCTTCCATGGCCGGGATGTATTCGCTGTAACTACGGCGCGTCTCGCAAGCGGCATGTCGATTGACGATGTGGGATCGCTATTAGATAAACCCGAGCTACTGTCAATTGCGACGCCGTGTGTCGGCCCTGACGACGGCATCCAAGGCGAAGTCATTCATGTCGACCGATTCGGAAACCTGATCACCAATGTGGATTGCGAGATGTTTGAACCGCTCAATATTAGTGCGGTCAACATTGGCAACCTATCCCTTCAGCAAGTCTCCCAAACGTACAGTGACGTAGCCCGGGGCGAACCAATCGCCTTGATCGGCGGTAGCGGGTTGCTCGAAATCGCGGTCAATTGTGGGAGCGCGGCGGGCCAATTCGGCCTAGGCCGGAACGAACGGGTCCAGGTTTCCGCATGAACACGATGGAATTCCAGCCTAAGAGCAACCTCGACGCGGAGGTCATGATTCCCGGATCGAAGAGTTGCAGCGCTCGCGCACTCGTGATGGCCGGCCTTACAAAAGGCAAGTCCGTGCTTCGAGAACTCGCGGACTGCGATGACACCGACCGTATGCTAGATGGTTTGAAATCACTCGGTGTGGATTGGAAGCGAGATGGAAACTCGTTGTACGTAGAGTCGGAGGGACTGAAGAAGCCCGGCGCTCCGCTGAACCTTGGCAATTCAGGTACTGCGATTCGCTTTCTCACCGCGGCGTGCATTTCGCTCAAAGGTAAAGTTCAACTCGATGGCAATGAACGCATGCGCCAGCGGCCTATCTCCGATCTCACTGAAGCGCTCAAGCACTGGGGCATGAAATGCGAAACGACCAGCGGCTGTCCTCCGGTCGACCTTGAAAGCACCGGGGCCTTTGGGGGAACGGCGCGGGTCAGCGGTGATGTCAGCAGCCAGTTTCTGAGTGGATTGCTCATGGTGGCGCCGCTTGCTACGAGCGACTGCCAAATCATCATGGTCAGTGAGTTGGTGTCCAAGCCATATGTCTCGATGACGGTCAAAATGATGGCTGAACGCGGTGTAAACATCGTTGCCGAAGGCTATCGATCGTTCACCGTGCCGGCGAGCCAATCGTATACGCCAGGCGACTATGCAATCGAAGCCGACGCTTCAGGCGCTTCCTATTTCTTGGCCGCCGCCGCGATCGCAGGGGGCCGAGTTCGTGTGACCAATCTCGGCACGAAGACGGTCCAGGGCGATGCACGATTCATCGAAGTGCTCGGACAGATGGGTTGCGAAATCGAATTGAACCCGGACTACTTGGAAGTACGAGGGACGGGCACGCTGAAAGGAATCGACATCGATCTGAATGCCATGCCCGACATGGCGCAAACGCTCGCGGTCACGGCGTTGTTTGCCGAAGGGCCGACGACAATTCGCAATGTAGCGAATCTCCGCGTCAAGGAAACAGACCGCATCACCGCGACAGCGACAGAAGTTCGCAAATTGGGCGCAACCGTGGAAGAGGCGGAGGATGCCCTACGCATTACACCAGGGCCGTTGCAGGGAGCCGCGATCGATACCTATGACGATCACCGGATGGCCATGAGTTTCGCAATGGCGGGACTCCGCATACCTGGCGTGATCATCAACGACCCCGAGTGTGTATCGAAGACGTTCCCGGACTTCTTTGATCGATTTGCGGCGCTATAATCACGACGTTTCTCTACTTCGAGGCGGCCCAGCCAAACTGCCTGTTCGAATGAAGCCGAGACATCTATGCAGATCTAGTGTCGACAATGAAAAGCAGGTAGATTTCTCGGCTTCGCTCGAAAAGACTACATTTTTCGCGCGCTTTGACCTTCCCTCCCTCCCGCGTTAATCTCCAGTCAATCCCAAACCATACGGAGAACCATGATGATCCGCCGATTCCTCATCCTTAGCACGGTTGCTACGCTTCTTCTCAACCCCGCGTTCGCGCGCGAGGACAGCAGTTTCGATTCAGACGGTGTCAAAATTCGCTACACCATCGATGGCGATGGCGAACCCGTCATTCTGGTTCACGGTTCGCGAGCGAGCGGCGGACTAAACTGGCGTATGCCCGGTATCGTTGATCGCCTTGCGGAAAAATACCGTGTGATCACATTAGACGCTCGCGGCCACGGCAAGAGCGATCAACCCGGACCCGGCGAATACGGCGTCAAAATGGTCGACGATGTTGTTCGATTGATGGATCATCTTAAACTCGATACGGCCCACATCGCGGGATATTCGATGGGTGGAATGATCACGATCAAAATGCTGGCAATGCACCCCGATCGATTGCGATCTGCGACGATTTGCGGGATGGGCTGGATGAACGCGGCGGATGAATCGGCGCGAAAAATCACCGCCGGAGAAAACCAAGACCGATACGCCGACAGCGTCAACCAGTTCGGTGACCTCGCGATTACGGAAGATGAACTCAAGGACATTCAGGTGCCGATGATCATCATTGTCGGTGATGAGGATGGTTTGTACGAACGTCGTGTGAAACCGATGGTCGCGGTTCGAAAGGATGTCCCGGTCGTCTTGATTGAAGGCGCAAACCACATGTCGTGTGTATTCGACGACAGTTTTCGGGAGGCGGTCCGCGAGGCGATTGACAACCATGTGTCGACCGGTGCGAGATTGACGGAGGACTAACGCCGTAACTCTTTAAGGGGAAAGCGATTACGGCATTGACGGCATTGGCATAAATCCAACACAAAAACCCTACTGATTTCGCAAAGCGTCTGATAGAATCGAATTCCAAACTACACAGGAGGCATTCGAATGAATGATAGCGAGCCAAGCACTGCGCCTTGCTGGATCTATGACATGACCAGCGAGGAATCTACGATGTGGTACGAAGCCAATCAGGAAGAAAAACACCACCTGCTCTCGCGGCTCGGGAAAAAGGTGATCCCCAAAGCCGCCGAACAGGGATTTACGTGGTTTGTGATTTGCGACACTTACGGCCTACGCGTCGCTCGCGGTGAACTCTCCAGCTTGACCGTCGCACTAGGCCCGATTCGCAATCCACACAACCGCGGAAACTAAACGACCGACGCCGCTTTTCATTTCGCCACGCTACGGAAGCTCAGGGCGGAGCGTCAAGACGGGACACGGCGCATGACGGGCAATGCGTTCAGCGACACTGCCCAGGAACATGTGCGCGATGCCGGACCGCCCATGCGTCGGCACGACGACGAGATCGATGTTCTGCTCCTTCACCAAATCGCTGACCACCCGGTAGGGCGAGCCGATGTGCAGCTCAGTCTCGACCGCCACATCTTTCACTTTCGCTTTCCACTCCCCAAGCAACCTCCGAGCGCTGGATTCCAAACTGGCCGCAACACTTGCCGAGGCCTCGGACATCAGTTCGGGCGAATTCATCGGATACTCGTGGCCGTACGCCAATGTCAACGTCGCTCCAAATTCGCGGCAGATCGACTCCGCGAATGGAAGTCCCTTCTCGCAAAACTCCGAAAAGTCCGTGGGATACAGCACGCGATTGATGGCAAGTGTTTCTGCGCTCTGACGCACAAATTCATGTTCGGGGTGTTTGACGCAGAGGACCGGCACTGAACTCGTCCGCAGTACACGTTCCGCGACGCTACCGAACACCAAGCGATCGAACCCGCGGCGACCGTGCGACGCAATCGTGATCAGCGTGCAATCATTATCGTCAACGAGTTTCACCAATGATCGCGCCGGGTTACCTCGAACTAGGTGCACAACCACTTCAACACCTTCTTCGGAGAGCTCCATCCGAACGTGTTCCAGTTGTTCGCGTGCGTGTTCTTCCATGGCATCCAACAGCGGCCCCAGGTCCGCCGCGGCCAATCCGAATGCCGGAGCGCCGCCACCGCTCGCGCTTCCCTCATCTACAACATGGGCAAGATGAATCCGTCCGCC
>JAJDAB010000142.1 GCA_029262095.1 Candidatus Hydrogenedentota bacterium | reverse complement strand
ACGTCGGCTTCGTCTTTCAGACGTTTAATCTATTGACGCCATTCACGGCGCTGCAAAATGTATTGCTCGGTATGCGGTTCAGCGAAACCTTGCCGTCTCGTGAATGGAAAGACCGCGGGACGGAACTTTTAGAACGAGTGGGACTAGGCCATCGCCTCCACAGCAAGCCGACAACGCTCAGCGTCGGCGAACAACAACGCGTAGCCATCGCGCGAGCATTGGCCAACAAACAGGAAATCGTGGTCGCCGATGAACCCACGGGAAGTCTCGACCCGCGCACGTCCAACGAAGTCATGGATCTACTCATCGAAATGTGCGGCGAAGAAAATGTGACCTTGCTGCTCGTCACCCACGAAGACGAACTCGCGTCCCGCCTACAACGCCGTTTCGAATGCCGCGACTTGGTCACGGAAGTCGCCGAATGAACACCTTTCAAATCGCATGGGGTTACCTCTGGAGCCGCAAGTTCATCACGTGCCTCACCATTTTATCCGTATCGCTCGGTGTGGCTCTGATCTCCAGCGTTCTCACGTTGCGCCAGGAAACCGAACGCCGATTCGTTGAGGAAGGTCAAGCATTCGACGCAGTTATCGGCGCGAAAGGCAGCCCACTCCAATTGGTGCTAAGTTCCGTCTATTACATGGACACACCAACGGGCAACATACGTTGGGAGGAATACGAAAAAGTCCGCGAACACGAGTGGGTCACCGCAGCATTTCCCATTAGCATGGGCGATTCGTTCCGGAATGCGCGCATCGTAGGCACGACGCCGGATTTGTTCGATCACACCTGGACGAGTCCATCGTCCGGCGAAGTGACGCGTCCGTTCACAATCGCGGAAGGACGGATTTTCGAAAACTCCTTCGAAGCAGTCATCGGCAGTTTCGCCGCGAGCAGCATTGGACTTGAGGTCGGTAACCAATTCGTTGGTAATCACGGCGGCGCCGAACACGAAGATTCCTACACCGTCGTAGGAATCTTCGAGCCAAGCGGCACGCCCAACGACCACGCCATTTTTTGCGACCTGGAATCCATCTGGCTCTCCCATCCGCACGAAGAAGATGAGGAAGATGGAGAATCCAATGACGTCGATGCTCACGCTGGTCACGATCACGAAGACGATGACGCCGATGCCGATGCGCACGCTGGTCATGATCACGCCGTTGAGGAACACCGTGAAGTTACGGCCGTTCTGCTCAACCTAGGCAGCCCCGCGTGGCGGTTTAAGTTTCGGGATGAGTTCAAAGACTCCCCCGTCCAAGCTGCGATTCCCATCATGGAAATCCAGAAAATGTTCAACCAATTCCTTTCCACGGTCCAGACCATCCTCATGGCAGTCGCCTATCTCGTCGTGGTGGTCTCATCCATTTCAATCATGATCGGGCTCTACATGGCCATCCAAATGCGCCGGCGCGATTTGGCCGTGATGCGCGCACTCGGCGCGGGTGCGGGCGATATCTTCGGCGCGGTCATCCTCGAAGCGATCTTCGTTACAGTGCTCGGGGTGGTCATCGGCTGGTTACTCGGCAACGCCGGCACGTGGTTGCTCAGCCTCTATTTGACCCGCGAGTACGGCCTAGTCATTCGCTCGTTTACGTTGTCATTCGAGGAGATTCGCGCGTTCGCCATTGTGGTTATGGTCGGCTATTTAGCCGGGCTCATCCCGGCGGTGCAAGCGTACCGGCGCGATGTTGCCAAAGACCTGGCGGAATTGTGATATACTCTTGACGTTTTTGACCCTGTTAGGGCACGATCCGGGCGGTCATTCGATCTGGCTACGTGCGATATGGAGTAAAGAAACGTGAGACGTCGTACCATTCGCGACCTTGGCACCATCGCCGGTGTATTGGTGATATTGCTCGTGTTGGTTTCTGCCAATACGTATTTCGGTCTGGAACAACGGCGCGACAAAGCTATTAAGTTCCGCAAGGCGATTGAGGCCGAGAAAATTGCAGAAGGCGTCGACCTGATGGACTGGGAACTCTTCATGGCGACGAAAGGCACCATCCGAAAAGGTGCGACGTATGTCGAAGAGCTGCAAAAACTCGACGAATTGCCCGTAAACATCGTCGGCTACATGGTCCCAATCAATCAATTCCGAAACGTCGATAACTTCATGCTGCTTCCGATGCCCCTCGATTGCTATTTTTGCGAATCCCCGCCAATGCGCGACATTATTATGATCAAAATGAAGCCCGGCGAGGTGGTCGATTTGGCTGAAGAGCCGGTACTCATCGGTGGCCAACTGCATCTCAACGAGGGTGCAAACCAACAATTCTTCTACACCATCGACTACGCCAATCTCGGTCCGGCACTCGAAGGCGAAATCCTCACACGCAAAAACATCACCGAGGAACATCGCCAACATATGCGCGCAAACGACCTCCAAGACGTGTTATCGGATGAAGACAAAACGGGCGAACTGATCGAAGGCACCGACAGCCCAAGCGACTAATCAATCCTAAACGCGGGGAGCGCAGCTCTGGTTGCGCTCCCCTTTTTTATTGGCGAGCACAACTCCCCGTGGCCCACGTTTACCGCTTTTACATCGACCCCACAACCGCGAAACAGTCGCCCATTCAACTAGACGGCGCTGAAGCGCACCATGCCCTCCATGTCGTTCGCGTGAGCGTTGGCGACGAAGTCAGCTGTTTTGACGGCGCGGGTACGGAAATCGAAGGGAAAGTTGCGAGCATCGATCGCGCATCACTTTCAATCGAAGCTGAGCGAGTGCGCAACGTACCGGAACCCATGATTGGCTTAACCCTCGCGCAGGCGTGGCTGCATCGAGACAAATCCATCGAAGAACTCATCAAGCGGGGAACCGAAATAGGCGTGACGCGTTTCGTATTTTTCCGAGCCGACCATTCGGAACGCGCGCCAAAGCAATCGGAGAAATGGATACGCTGGGCGATTGAATCGTGTAAGCAATGCGGGCGGCAGTGGCTACCGACATTTGCGGTGATGAACGACTTCGCCGCCGCACTAGAAGACGCCGCTGGCCCCGCCATCATCGCGACGCAACATCTAAAGCCGGTGCCGTTGCAAGACGCCGTCAGCGAGGAAACCTCGACGTTATTCGTAGGGCCGGAAGGCGATTTTAGCGATGTGGAATTGAAACTTGCTCAGGCGCGCGGAGGCATTCCTGTATCCCTCGGAGGCGCCACGTATCGATCCGAAGTTGCTGCTTCAATACTCGCAGCACTTATTATCTACGAAAAAGGCGGCCTCGGCCCGCGTTCGCGATAGATGCCCGGTCAATCAAGCGATACATTCGAAGACCTCGCGCGGTATTACGACGCCATAATGACCGACGTGGATTACGATCGTTGGGAAATCGCCACGGCAAATATCGCGCAGATGCTGCCCAAAGATTTCCTCCACCTCGATGCCGCGTGCGGCACGGGCACGCTGTTGCGCGCGCTCAAACCCTACAAGTGGCACAGCATTGGCGTCGACTTATCACCCGCGATGTTGAGGCTCGCGAACAAAAAGCGTACGCGCACTCCGCTTGCGGCGGCGAATCTTCAACGGCTTCCGTTCAAGGGTTCGTTTGACTACATCACGTGCCTATTCGATAGCATGAATTTTCTACTCAAGAAAGCAGCAATACGCGCAGCCATCAAGAGTTTAGCGCGCGCGCTGTCCCCGGGCGGTCTTCTCTACTTCGACGTCGTCACCGAAGAGATGATCCTGCAACATTTCGCCGACCAAGTATGGAGCGAGCGCAACGGCCGGTTCTCCACAAAGTGGTCGTGCAAATACCATCGCGCAACCAGCACCTGCGAAACCCGCATCAAGGTTAAGCGCGGCCCGGAAACCACGCTCTACGAACGCGTATACGAACTCGATTTCATTAAGCAAGCCATCGAAGACGCCGGACTCACCCTGCTCGGCGAACATGACGCCGAGACGTGGCGTTCCGTACGCAAGAAATCCGTGCGCGTCGATTTCGTCTGCACCAAAGGCCCAGCAGACGCATACGCGAAACCATTCAAGAACGCAGTGCGCAGAATGCAAGAATGCTTGCGAGACTAGAAAAGGTTAGTAGGTCGGATCGATATATCGAGACAAGCTCCCGATATCTACAATTTCTGTCATCTCGAGCGAAGCCGAGAGATTTACCCGGGTTCGTCGCAGACCGAGCGTACCGCGAAAGATCCCTCGGCTTCACTCGGCACGACATTCTCGCGCGCATCTGAAACCCGTCATTGCGAGGAGGCGCAAGCCGACGCGGCAATCTCGTCATTCGCAAGAAACTCGGGCTCTCGTGAGCACCGCCGTTTGACTACTCCCCTACCCCCGCAAACGGTCGTTCCTCTCCGTCACGATAAACCATATGCTCATCGATTAGCTTTGTTTCTTCCACGGACAACGGCATAAACCGCGCCTCCGCACGCGCGAGCACTTCGCCGTCCTGTCCCTCGATCCATCCTTCCAGATAGACCAACCGTTTCGCGGCTCTTGTAACGCGCGCACAGACCATCGACTCCACATCTCCTGGCACCGGCTGCTTGTACCGCACGGAGATATCGGCGGTCATACACATCCGCCGCATTTCACGGTTCGCGGCCCAGCCCATCGTCTCATCGAGAATCGTCGCGACGATACCGCCGTGGACGGTGTTTGCATACCCGCAATGATGCGGCTTCGGATTCAGCAGCGTCTTGACGATTTCGTCTTCGACGAAGAATCGTTGTTGCAGTCCGGCATGGTTGTCCTCGCCACACACGAAACACGTCCGCGAATTCGGCAGATAGCGCCGCCCGTTCTCCGTCACACTCAATCTCCTACTTCTGCACGTCGCACGCGGTGTCCACTCCGCAGGGCGCGTTTTCCGTCACTTCTTTGCGGCGGACGAACTCGGAGATCATGTATCGGTTTCGCGCAATCCAACCGTAGGCGATAGGCGATAGCCAGCGGACTACCGGCAATTCAAATGCAAAAGCGAACCACCTCCATCGCTTCAACATGCGGAACAGATCGGGCAATGCTTGCTCGCCGGACCGAACTGGTCCATCTGGCAAAACCAACTGCATTCCTTCCATGCACGCTTCGTCCGTCAATTCGGGAAACCGTTCGGAACGCCCCGGCGCTTGCAACGGCAAGAATTCCAGCGCACCGGGTCGTGCACGTTTCGCGATCCACCCCACACATTTCTTGCAAAACATGCAGTTCTCGTCGTAGATCAACGTAGCGCTTTCGCTCAACGTTTTCGTGCTCATGACGCTATTATATCCGTTTCAGCGACTGCGGGACGAAAACGCCACCGCAGCGCCGAACAGCCCGCCGGCGATCGCCCCCCCTAGACCCCACGCGGCAGCAAGACTTTCAAGTCCATAATTCAGGTCGATCACTTTGAATGAGAGGAATCCGCCGATAGCGCCTCCCACTCCAAATGCCATGGCACCAGGAATTAGAAACCCAAACCGGATCGACGCTCCACCAATAGCACCCGCGACACCCAGTCCGATACCGCCCGCGATCGCCCCCCAACCGAAATCCGGCCTACCGCCGCCCTGAATGCTAATTAGGCTGAACAGCACCACGGCAACTGCGAAGACAAATCCACAACCGAACGCCATGGAACTTCGCGTCTGAATTTCCGGTCCCGTGCCGAAACTGAAACCGATGGCCGCCGATGCGCCGAGGAGAAACGCGCCTCCAAAATTTGCGACCAACGAAGTCGGAAAAATAACCGCGGCCAGTGGCATGAGTGCCAACGCCACACCGAAACTGAGTGCGCCACGAACAATCAGCCAAAGCGGAGACGGCATTATGCCCTC
>JAJDAB010000141.1 GCA_029262095.1 Candidatus Hydrogenedentota bacterium | reverse complement strand
CTGCAATTTCGGCCTCTGAACCCGCGCTATTGTGCGCCAAATGTCACGGTCCCACCTATAACGACTGGAGCGTAGGAATCCACGGCCGCCAGAACGGTCATTGGGATACGAACAAAGGTCCGCGCACGAAACTCCTCTGCGTGCAATGTCATGACCCGCATCATCCTTCGTTCCAACCCATGACGCCGGACGCGCCACCCGCACGATCCCGGTTCGTTTCAAAGACGACCGAGCATACGCCCAGGACATCGCACGCTGGAGACGAGCATTGAGTGACGCAACCAGCCCACAAAGTTCACGGCGTAGTTTCCTAAAAGCCGGCCTCGGCACAATGGCCGCGATGGCAGCGGCAGCGGGCGTGTTGGAACCGCTGCGCCATTTGGAGCGCGGCGTATCGCTCGGCGAGTTTTTGCAACAACATTACAAGCGCCTCTCGCCTGAGCTACTCGCCGAAGTGATGCAACGCATCGAACAACAGATCGGCAAACGCTACGGCGCGAAAGTATCCGTAAACGACTACAAACCGATGGACGGCGTCGAATTTGGATACGCACTCAATCTTTCTCGGTGCAACGGTTCGCGGCGATGTGTGTCCGCGTGCGTTCAGGAAAACAACCAGTCGCGCGACCCGGAGATGCAGTACATCAAGGTACTCGATATGCCGTCCGGCTCTATGGACATGGAAAAAGGCGATCTCCATTACGACCACGACACCGTGCCGCAAGAGGGCAAATTCTATTTGCCGGTGCAATGCCAACAATGCGCGAATCCGCCGTGTACAAAAGTATGCCCGGTCGAGGCGACTTGGCCGGAGAAGGACGGCATTGTCGTCATCGATTACAACTGGTGCATTGGTTGCAGATACTGCATGGCGGCGTGTCCGTATGAAGCGCGACGGTTCAATTTTGCCGAACCCAAAATCGACGCCGAAGAAATTAATCCGAATATGGGGTACCTAAGCAACCGTGTTCGACCGGCCGGAGTGGTCGAGAAATGCCACTTCTGTTTGCACCGCACACGTGAGGGTAAGTACCCGGCGTGTATGGAGGCATGCCCAACGGGCGCGCGCATTTTCGGCAACGTGCTCGACCCGGACAGCGAGATTAGTTACATCCTCAAGAACAAACGTGTGTACATATTGAAAGAAGATGCGGGTACGGTCCCGCGGTTCTTCTATTATTTCGATGCCTAAACAAGATGACTGACTATATTCACTTCCTATGGCGTGCTTACCGACTGAGTTTTTCCGGCAGCCGCACATTTTACGCGTGGATGACGTTGCTAACGGTCCTCGCAGTAGTCGGCGGCAATGCATATATGCGTCAGGTTGTGGAAGGCCTGACGGTCACCAATATGACCGACCAGGTATCGTGGGGCGCCTACATCGCGAACTTTACGTTTATGGTGGGCGTCGCGGCGGCGTCGGTTATGCTCGTCATCCCCGCGTACATCTACCGCAACAAAGACATGCACGACGTGGTGCTCTACGGTGAACTGCTCGCCGTCGCCGCAATTATTATGTCGGTACTATTTGTAGTGGTCGACCTCGGCCGTCCGGATCGGTTCTGGCACATGATCCCGGGAATCGGCAAATTCAATTTCCCCGGTTCCATGTTGTCGTGGGACGTAGTCGTTTTAAACGGCTACCTGTTATTGAATCTTCACATCTGCGGGTACTTGCTCTATATGAAGTACCTCGGCCGAAAGCCCACACCAATGTTCTATATCCCCGTCGTATTCTTATCGATCGCGTGGGCAATCAGCATTCACACCGTCACCGCGTTTCTCTATGCCGGCCTCGTCGGGCGGCCGTTCTGGAACTCCGCGATTGTCGCTCCGCGATTTTTGGGATCAGCCTTTACCGCGGGACCGGGCATCTTGATCCTCACGTTTCAAGTGCTGAGCCGCGTGAGCGAGTTTCGGGTCAGCGATCGCGCGATCGACCTGCTCCGCCAAATCGTTACGGCCTCACTCCTAATCAACCTATTCCTACTCGGTTGCGAGATGTTCAAAGAATTCTATTCCGAGTCGCTCCACGGCGCCTCGGCAAAATACTTACTCTTCGGACTGCACGGCCACGACATGCTCGTGCCCTGGATTTGGTCGGCAATTGTAATGGAAGTCATCGCCGCGCTAATCCTCGTCATTCCGGCCGGGGCCAGAAATCGCGCACTGCTAAACCTCGCGTGCGTGTTATCCATCGTCGGGATATGGATTGAAAAAGGGATGGGCTTAGTAGTCCCCGGATTCATTCCGACGCCGCTCGGCGACATTGTGGAATATGCGCCATCGCTCAACGAGACCTTGGTATGTATGGGGATATGGGCCTTCGGTATTTTGCTGTTTTCTTGGATACTGCACTTGGCCATTCCAATCATGAATGGAAAATTCACAAAAGATGGCGGGATCACCGCTTTATCAATAGAAGGAGAAACGACATGAAACGCTGCAAATGGGTAGTCATGCTGGTGACAGGCGTGGCATTCGCAATGAGCGCGTACGGGCAAGGTTACATGCTGCAAGAGATTTCGGCAAAATCCGCCGCATGCGTCGAGTGTCATAAACTCGAAAGCCCGGTGATCTACGAGCAGTGGGGCGGCAGCAAGCACTTCCGTGGAAACATTGGCTGCTACGAATGCCATAAAGCGGACGAGTCGGACCCCGACGTCGTTCTTCACTACGACGAACACATCTCCGTAATTGTGAGTCCGAAGGATTGCGCGCGCTGTCACGAGCGCGAAGTCGAAGAATTTGCTGGATCGCATCACTCCAAGGCAGGCCGCATTCTCGGATCGCTTGACAACGTCCTGGCCGAAGTGGTCGAAGGGAACAACGGCTTCGTTACTCCGATGTTCCCGATGGGCGTCTCGGCGGCGGCCGTCAACGGGTGTTGGCAATGCCACGGCTCGGAAGTAAAAGTCATGGAAAACGGAAAACTCGACCCGGCGACGTGGCCCAACACGGGTATTGGCCGCATCAACCCGGACGGGTCAGAGGGGTCCTGCAGCGCATGCCATTCGCGCCATGCGTTTTCCGTCGCACAGGTTCGGCAGCCGGAAAATTGTGGTAAATGCCACATGGGACCAGACCATCCGCAAATCGAAATCTATAACGAATCGAAACACGGCATTGCCTTTCGCGCCAACGTCGCGAAGATGGCGTTAGACAATCCCAAGTGGATTCTCGGCGAAGATTATTCCGCCGCGCCAACCTGTGCGACGTGCCACATGAGTGCGACGAAAGATCAGCCGGTCACCCATGACGTCGGTTTACGCATCAGTTGGAATAATCGTCCGATCAAATCCGTACGGCCGGAGGTGTCGGACGCCAAACTCGGGCTTCCCGGAGCGAATATTCCCTGGGAGGAACGAAGAGCCAACATGCAAAATGTCTGCATGAATTGCCACAACGTGGACTACGTCGACGCGTTTTATCAACAGTACGACGGATTGATCAATCTATACCACGAGAAATTCGCGGACCCGGGCATCGAACTCATAGCGTTGGCCAAGCCATTGATGAAACCAGTTGCATTCGGCAACAAGATCGATTGGATTTGGTTTGAGCTGTGGCACCACGAAGGACGGCGCGCGCGGCACGGT
>JAJDAB010000140.1 GCA_029262095.1 Candidatus Hydrogenedentota bacterium | reverse complement strand
ACAGATCAAACGAGCCAAAGACGTGTGCCGAGGACTTATCATCTCGGGCTACACACCACCCGTACCAGCCACGCTCACTGCGGTCGGTGAACCGGTCCGGGCCATTTTCCGCGCCGCGCTCTACGGGTTTCAAGTGGGCGGTTTTGCATCGGAACACGATGCGCTCATCGCCGAACAAGTCGGGCGCATTCTAACCGGCGGCGACCGGATGCCGGGCACGAAGATGACGGAACAAGATGTCCTCGACCTCGAACGCGAAGCATTCTTGAAACTCGTCGGCACGGAAAAGACGCAGCAACGCATCCAACAAATGCTAACAACCGGAAAACCGCTACGGAACTAGTCTCATTTTTCGCTGTTGGAATGTGACTTTCGGTTCAGCGTGCGCATTGGTGGGTCGACACAACCGATGCCGTGTCCGTCGCTCGAAAAGCCAAACGTTCGCGATTAACGCCTTTGGGCAATGTCAAGACTTGCTGCGGTGGTCAATTCGTTAAAAAGGGGATTGTCCCCGGCAAGTAGTTCCGTACTGTCCGACCGGCCATCGCCATCGAAATCGTTTCGACCATCGGGAACGCCGTCCGGTTCAACCAAACCAGAATCTCCAATACAGTCGTCGTCGTTTGGATCATAAGGATTTTGGACGCCCGGCTCACTGGAATCCATGTCGCGTATTTCGTCGAAATCGAATATTCCGTCACCGTCGCGGTCCACACCAATCCGTTGACCCATTCCAACAGGTACGGCGGAAAAAGTCACTTCGGCCTTACCGATCGCAGTGCCAACCAAGTCCGCCAACAGTGTTTGCTCGTCGCCCCGATCCGACTGGAACGTCTCGTCACCGGCATAGACCCAGCCACGTTGCACTCCACCTTCGGAACGTTTGGCGACTAGATCGATTGCCCCGGTGTCCGCAAGTGCGGCGAGTTCACCGAGCGGAGACCACTCCGTTTTCGATCCGTCAATTGTGACCTGTGTCCCCACGGCAGCGTGTGCATCGTTGCTCAACTGACTAAAGGGGAATTCGCCAGGCTGTGACGCTATGAAATCGAACCCTCCAGAAAACGCCAGAAGCAGTGCAACGACATTTGCGGCATCTTGCTTCGACTCGACCTGTTGAAACACGGAGACGAAGGTAACGACCGAATCAACGCTACCGTCGTGAGAAAGCCCGTATCCCGATAGACTGAGGTTTGATGGTGTCCCACCGGGACCGGCCGTATTGGGCTTAGACCGTGTAAACCCAGTTTTTTCGTATACGCTACGGAGCTGGGGGATTTTTCGCGGCTTCGTTGCAATTGCGACATGATTTTCGCCGTTAGGGCCTTTCGGAATCTCGTCAAAACTAGTGCCGTTATAGAACATATCCGAACCGTTACCAAGCGGCAGAGTATGACAAAGGACACATGCTCGCGATGTCGCAAGGGGCGTACTCAAATCTCGAAAAAGAGCCAACCCTTCCAACGCGTTTCCGTTCGGCATGGATTCGCCGGCGAAATAGAAGAGGTCGGTGAGCGGCAAATCGATTGGAAGCGAATTGTCTAAATTGCGGAAGGGATTGGGCGGGAAGTGGATCGTGGCGAGAAAGTCTTCAAATTCCTGCATCTCTCGCGACGTCAAGTTCGTGTCGTCTCCCTGTAGATCGATAAACGCGTCGTTGAACTCTTCCAGCCCGTCCTTATCACCGAGCCAATGGTGCGGCTCTTTGCCGATAATGTCTTGTAGCGTTTGCGTGGTCATGGGCCCTTTAAGGGGATGGAAATCCTCGAACGACGCGACCATTGGGGCACCGCGCAACTCGACAATACCTGCCCCCAAGTTGTGCTGTCCCGGAACACCGTTCAGTGGCTTGATATCACCATCGGGCTTGCCCAAATCCCAGGCAAGACGGTCCATGCGGCCATCAGGATGACACGAGGCACAACCAACGTGTCCCAATCCAGAATTCTTATGCGTATCGTACAAATGTTTTCGCCCAACCTTGACTATGTCGGGTGTGGGATCGAAAAAGGGAATAGTAGACACGATCGAATCATTCGCTGTGTCGATGACCGAGATGGATGCCGAGAATTGATTCAAGACATACAGGCGTTTTTCGTCACGGCTCAACACCAGACCCGTCGGTCCTTCGCCCACTTCAATGGACGCCCCTAAGCTTGATCGCGATCCGTTTTGCAATAGAGGTATGACGTTATTGGATCCGCGACCCGAGACGTAGCCCTTACCATCCGATCGCCAGACGACGCCCCTGGGATCTCCGATGGACATATCACGGCCGGACTGGGGTACTTCGCCGTCGTGATAGGCATCCGCCACGCCATCCTGCGCGAACTGAGCCGCCTCAAGGTGATTCTTGTTCAAATCCAATACGGGCGACTTGATACCGGTAATCGAATCGCAAAACGCCATCATGACCCGGCTGAATACACCGGTCAAGACTGGTTCATATCGAACTTCATTGATCGCCTCCGTACCCACAACGGTGATCTGGCCTCCGGGCTGTACAGCAACCGCCATACCAATGGTCATCAATGAATCGCAGTAAGAGACGTCCAACGTCTCCGCATCAATAATCGCCACGTCGTGATCGAGCAAATCCCAGCCGGAGTAGCGATGTGTAAGGTCGGCCTTTTCGCCGGAGACCCATGGAGTCCAATCTTCTCCGTTATCATCCAGCCATCTCCCGGAAGCCGATTCTTTTCGTACGATTAGCGCTAAGTCGTACGTCTTGTTCGACATCGCTTCCGCGCTCAGCGGTGGGTTGAAACGCATTGCGGGATCCAGGTTTGAAATGTCACCGTTGGGCGGTGGATTCACGCCTCCGTACGGAGACTCAACATCGCTCACGGCCCGCCGGTTCACAATTGTCGTACCATTGCCAGACCGAAACGAAAGCGCGTATACAACCGAACCGTCTACGCTCTTGGCCAGGGCGCGCGGTTCTTCCATGTACACTTTCACATTCGAAACGAGCGCCTTGGTCTCCGGAACGAAGACCTGGATCACGTTGGCAGTCCGACACGAAACGAAGGCGCGTTCGGGAACTCCAGCGAAGATTACGTCTGCCGGTTCGTCCAGTGTGGCGACAGTCGCGCTTACGTTCTTTGTGACCAGATCAACTACGCTGATCGTGTCAGATATCCCATTGACCACCCATGCTTCTTTGTCAGATCTGAATCGAACCGACACTGGGTCATACCCGACTGGGATGGCACAGATATTAGTTGGGGTACCCGCAGCAACATCAAATAACTCAAGACGACCATCCGCAGTGTTACACACGCCTAATAGCCGTCCATCCGGGCTGAGATCCATTGGATGCACCTGAGCGGTCTCGAAATTCCGAAACATCGTAGACTCGACGCAGTGGGCGGCCAGTCCCCACGACAAGAAAATCAGCAAACAGAGTCCCCGGCGCATTGGCAATATCATTCGTGCGAACACTCCCAAACTCTGATTCGAATCCAGCAACATCTCATTCACTCTGATCGTTGCCTGAACGGATGAATCGTCTCGCGCATCGCTTGTATGGTGAACGACAAAATCCCAACCCTGGATTCCCTGACCATAACAATAAAGAGTTTTCCATTTATGATGACGAACTCCTATTTATTACAAGAATTACGAACCTGACTCCTTATCCCGCACCTGAGCAATGATTTAGAAACCGCCATCTGAGCGGTTTCACGGTATCATATTAATCCATGGGTGGAAAAGATTGAAGCCTGTAAAAATGATATGCCATGACTCAACCTAGCTAGAGTTTTATTTCCATCCTACGGTGATTAACGACCGTGCCGTATTGGTTGCTCAGGTTCGATACGAGTTCGCGGGTCACCCGAAAACCGAGGCGTTCATAGAGCGCCTCTGCACGTGGGTTCTCCACGGAAACATCAAGGATCGCCGTCTTACGCCCCAACGCGCTGCCCTGTTCGATTAGGTGATTCATCAGTTTCGCGCCAATGCCGTGACTGCGCAAATCCGGCGACACGCCAATGTGCCCGATGTAGTGCTCCCCCGCTTTCGGCAACTCAAAAAGTTGCTCGATAGAAAGCCCTCTCCGAATCACACTCACCGCACCCACCCGGTAGAACCCAAGAATTTGACTGGCCGCAGCAAAGAAATAAGAAAACGCGTTGTCTTTGCCGAACCCGGTACCTGTACCCACAACCTTCCCGTCAACAACAGCAACAACGTGCCCGCGATACCCAAACTCGCCGCCGCCCTTTGGAAATGCATACCGCAAGAAATCCTGCGCCATCCCGCGTTTCGCGTCGCCGAACACAAACTCAAACGCCGAAGGCCCCGAACTGTAAATCAACGGCACCGCCGCCGCCACATCACCCGCCTGCCCTTGTCGAAACTGAACGTCCATCAATTGCTCCACATAATTGCGAACTGGCCAAACGAACATAGTACACTGAAACATGCCCAGCGATGCCAGTGAAATGCAACACAACTCAATGAGGCGAGCACGCTTTGGAAAACTCAACGCCCACGGTGTCCCGGCGATTTATGGTTTCTTGGCGCTCACCTTCTTGCTATTCGCGTACTGGAGTGCTGTCAGGGAAGACATTTACGAAGTAGGTGCGAATGCTCTACTCGATGAATCTATCGTCGAAGTTGATTCTTTACTCACGACGCTTAAACCTGTGACGAGCCGCATTGATCCAGCTGCGCCATGGACGAAAGGAGCAAAGGACGAAACATCGGCGAGTCGTATTCGACTGAAATTCCCGTCGTATCTCAGCGTATTCGTGCAATACGATTCAGCGACGGGATTGATCGACGAAACGACATATATCTATTTCGCTTCCGAGGATGTCCATCCGGACACCGGCGATCGGTTCATCGAAGGTATGGGAAGTGGTTGGCGTCAATTAATCGCCTATTCGTTAGTGGCAATCGCACTGTGGTACACAATGCAAACTATTCGGTCTCAAATGCTCGTGTCGATTGCGAGATGGTTCATAGGATTGCTCTTAATACCACCCGGCGTCATGGCGTTAGTCGGATCGGTACACTTTTGGCTTTGCTTCCACTTGTCCCGTTAGAGTGGCTTCTGTTGTTTGTCTGCAGGAACTGCCTACTCCATTGCGAGCGTAACTTTGCCAGACAAGAACGTTGTACTTTCTCAACGTAAGCCACGGCCACGCAGACAGAACATTAAAGGAAAGAAATTTTGGAGTGCGGCAGCTTGCTGCCGCTTTGCCTGTGCGACGCTTGCTTCGCACATTTACGGGCGCAATCACTACAACGCGGGCACGCCCGCTCAACAAAAGCGCAAGCAAGCTTGCGCACTCCATAAGAGTGATTATTGAAGGGCTATGGTTTTGATGCAGCGTTACGTTTTTCCTGCTCAGTCAACGCAGACGACCAACGATCCTTCTCCGGTTCCAAGACGCGACCTCTCCGGAGCAGCTCCTCGTAGAATTCATCGTCCAATCGCCGAAAAAACCACGCAGCATTCCATACAACGTCGGGATTATCGGGATATTTGCTCACTTGTTTTCGCCAAAGTTGCGAGAAAGCCGAATAGTCCGAGTCGGCTACCTTAAACGGCATGGCCGTGCGCGCAAGTTCGGTATAGAAATGGCCAGGAATCTGCTCGATAAAATACTGCGCATGAGGCCGTTGTCGTCGATCAACTTCAGCCCTCTTTTCAGCATTCTTGGCGTCGCGCGCGTCGTTAAATTCCCCCAGAAGTATCCCAACAGGGTGAGTCGCGCATCATAGTCCGACGGTTTGCGTTTCAGCCGCCGCTCAAGCGCAGACGCTTGTTCTTTGTCAATAGACCTTCCCTTATCGTAGACGGAGTAAGCCGTGTATTGACGAAAGACGCGTTGCGTTTTGAGGTTGTGAACTAGATACGCTGCGGCAATCACCAGAGCAAAACTAACCAACCACAACGTCGCGGCTGCCAGTTTTTGCCGGATGGTCAACCGGTCGTCGGGCGGGTCAACACATTCCCACGCCAAAGCAATCCGGCGACGCCGCAGTATCTCTATTCTCTCGACATGATGTCGCGGGAAACTACCGATCAAGTTCGTTAACGTTAGGCCCAGAGCGAACGTGATATAACTCGTACGAAGAACGAAACTGACGGGTAATATTGCCAGTACCAAAAATACGATCGCCAACACCCAACGTCGCATTAAGCGGATCTCGGCATGACTTCTGGCGTTACGCCGATCTGTGCGTGTAAGGAAGTAACGATCCCTCCACGATTCATTCAGTCCTCTGAAGCTACGTCTCTGGAAAAACCCAAGAATCATTCCGGTCGTCATTCCAAGGACCAGTCCTAAAAGCGGGCGTCGAAACTGCATATCGAGAATCCAACGCTCCGGGTGGTCCGATGGCCCATACTCAAAGAACAGGCCCACCGCTGTAGACGTTGGGAAGACGATCACAATCGAACCAATCATCATGATCGCCAATGGGACCAGCATGAGGACAGGACGGAACCCAAGCGGATACCGCTCAAGCCGCGTGCGATCAATTGTCGGTTCGGTGTCCATCGACAGGTATTGTACTACGGAATAAGCGGCGATAAGCGTTCGGCAATCTGTTGCCCAATTGCGACGTGGAGACCGACCACATTTTGGAGTGCGGTGGCTTGCCACCGCTTTATCAGTGCGAGGCTTGCCTCGCAGTTTTCGGACTATCTTCTACGCCGCGGGCAAGCC
>JAJDAB010000139.1 GCA_029262095.1 Candidatus Hydrogenedentota bacterium | reverse complement strand
ATCGCGAAGATCCGCTGCCTTTTCAAATTCCAAAGCGCCCGCGTGTTCCTGCATCTGGTCTTTAAGCAATTTCTCCAGCTCAGCGCTACGGCCAGCGAGAAGAAGCAACACTTGATCGACAATTTCGCTATACCCATCCTTGTCCACATATCCGACACAAGGCGCGCAACATCGCTTCATCTGGTAATACAGACAAGGGCGAACGCGATTGTTCAGAACGCTATCACTACACGTTCGCAACGGAAATACCCGTTGAATTTGCCGCACCGTTTCCCGCACCGCCCCCGCGCTGGAATAAGGACCAAAATACTTCGATCCGTCTTTCCGAAGTTTTCGCGTGATCGTCACGCGCGGGAACTCATGCCGAACATTCACTTTGAGACTCACATACGTCTTATCATCCCGCAGCTGAATGTTGTACCGCGGCTTGTGCATCTTGATCAGGCTATTCTCAAGTAGCAACGCCTCCTTCTCGTTTCGCGTAATCAGAAAATCGATACGCGAAACCCGGCTCATCAAAAACTTGACGGTATACCGCGTGTCGCTTTCATTGAGATACGACCGAAGCCGCGCGCGGAGGTTTTTCGCTTTTCCTACATAAATGATGCGGTCCTTCGCGTCATGCATGAGGTAACAACCGGACGCGGTAGGAACACGATCGATCTCAAATCGGTTCGAAAATTCCTCCGGGGATATCTTCTTCGCCGATTCCCAATCGATTCGAACCCGCTCAAGCCCGGTGGTTTCGGTGGCTATGGATTCCATACTGCGATTGTCCTGCACAAATGGGATAGCGTGGACCATCCCCCAAAGCGCCATTACGCCGCGTCAAAAAGCCCAATGCGATCATAACACAGCAAAACGAAGCGGCGGATGGGAATGGACGCCCCCAAAGCGCCGCAAGCGATTGAGTCCGCGAACGCTCACCAGTATACTCATGCCCCGTGCGGCGGCGGATCTACAAATGCGCCGCCAGCATGCGCCCACGGCAATTCTGTCGTTAATAAGCGAAAGACCCAACGACCACACCATGGCTGAAGTAGATTCGACACGTGAACACGTACGCCCCATGACAACTCCCGAGATGCCGGAACAGCACATCGATCTCGAAGCCGAGCGAACGACTGCTTGGCGCATTTCCTATATCGGTTGGCCGTTGTTGATTGCGTATCTCGCCGTCATCGGAGGATTCGCCCTCTGGCAACCCAAACCCTACGCACTCGGCGGAGTGTTGGTCCTCGGCAATCTATTCATCGGCCGGGCATTCAATATATCGCTCGGCTTGCAACAAGACTTTGATCGACTCTACCTACTCTTTCAGTGCGGCTTGGAAGATATTCTAGTGCTAATGGTGATTTACCCGTGGTTAGTAGTCGCCTACTCACAAGCCGCAAAATGGCGCTACGTCGGAACCTTTTTCATCGACATTCGCGAAAGCGCCGAAGCCCACCGAAAACGCGTCGACTGGCTCGGCCCGCTAGGCCTAGTGCTATTCGTTTTCTTTCCCTTCTGGAGCACCGGACCACTCGTCGGCGGCATGATCGGCTACTTGATGGGACTGCGCCCCTGGCTCCTGTTCTCGTCCGTCTTCCTCGGCAACATCTCATCCGTCATCGTAGGAATCTACGCCTTCGAGACCGTGCACAAATTCGACGAAAAACTCGGCGCACGACTGCCCGCAATCATCTTCCTATTCGTCGTCATTCTCCTAGCAGCCGGATACATCACCGCAAGAAGAAAAGCCGCAAACCGCACATCCGCGGAATAAACTGATCGAATCGATCGGGAGGGCCAAGTTCCTCGAAGACTTGCGAAGCAAGTCTGGGCTTGGCCGGGTAACCGGTCAAAGCCAAGGCAAATCCTGCAGCTCTCCCTGATACGGCCAATCATCAGCCTCTTCCACAAGTTTGTGCCGAACCGGGTTCTCCCGAATATACCACCACTTCTCATTGTAAGATTGCCCGGTACGCAAGCGCGTATCCCAATAACCCTTCTGCCATTTTCTCCCGGGACCGCGTACCACACGCGAGACATGCGACTTCCAAAATCGAATCCAATTCCCAATAATCGATCTCGGGAAGGACCGGAGCCGCGAACAGATGAATGTGGTCCGGCATAACGACGTAGCGTCCGACGGCCCATGCATCCGCAGAACTCCAAGCATCAAGAATGTCCTTATGGCAAGTGGGATTGGCCAGCCGCGGTGATCGAGACTTGGTACAGACGGTGACAAACACATGAGAGGACCGTCAAGCGGAATGTGAACGCCATGCGCGGGATAGCGCCGCTGTTTACGGTCGTTCTTCATTGACGTTGCGTAGTCCGCGGTCTGGCCCACGGCCAAGGTGGAACTTGGCCCTCCCGATCAACCTTCTACCTACGGCGTAGACTCAGCGATCGCTTCCGCCTCGGCGTCATGTTTCGCCTCTTCATCAGGCCCTTGCGTCTCATCCCGCCAAAACAGACCGAATATGACCGTCGTGAACAACGCGACACCCGCCAACGAATACCACAACCCCGAATAATTCATCACGCCATCCGCATCCTGGAAGATTGACGAAAGGTACGTCAATGTCGGCGCAGATATAATCGGACCAAGCCCCAGAATGATGATACCGAACACCGTTTGTGCCGAGCTTCGGACATCCGCCGGCGCGATTCGATCAACGTAAATGAACGCAGTCGCGAAGAAACAAGCAAAACAGAACCCGTGCAACGCCTGACTCGAAACGATCACCGCCACAGGCAAATCGACCGTCCCAAATATTGCATAGCGCAAGAAATACGCCATGCCGCCAATGCACATCGTCCACCGGAATCCTAGCGATTTAAGCATGAACGGCAACAACGCAAGCACGCCAATTTCCGCGAATTGCCCGATACTCATCGCAGGGCCAATGTGACTATTCTTCAATCCCAGCGCTTCACCTAAGAACGGACTCGTCTGCACAAAATAGATTTGGTGAATCACCGAAATCGGCAAGCTCGCCGCAACCAACAACGCAAACGATGGGTGCCGTAACAACGCAAATGCTTTCGCAAATGCGAGACTCTCGACATTGTCGCGCTTCGGCGGCGTGTGCGGTAGGAACATCGCGTACACCGCGTACAACACCGATACCGTGCCCGACCACTTCATCGCGTACACGATCTTCGCCGTCGAGTCCGCCACTTCATCGCCAACCAAGAACGGCGGCAGTGCTTGAAACTGAAGATTGGTCTGCAACACCACCCAAGGGAAAATCCAGCTCGCCGCGATCCAACCGATCGTGCCCCAAACGCGAATGAGCGGGAAATCTTTGTCCGGATCTTTGATATGCGAAAACGCGAGCGAATTCGTGAGCGCAATAGTCGGCTGATAAACGATGCTATAAAGAACGGAGAGCACCAACCAAGCCGTAAACGTGGTTTGATACGATACGACCCACAAGATTCCGCCGCCAATGAGCAGCAAGACAGCAAGAAACTTTTCAGTAGCGAAATAGCGGTCAGCAATCTGTCCGGCCAAAAACGGTGCAGTAATCGCGCCCGAAGACGCCGCCAGGCCGAGGATCCAGCCCACTTGGCCCGGAGAAAACTCAAGCCCACCTTCAGCAATCGGCGCCTGTAGGAATCGCGCCAGAATCGGCAGCCAAAACCCCCAGACCGCATACTGAAGAAACATCATCCCGCTAAGTCGCGGTCTTATGGCGCCCATATATACTCTCCCGCGTTGCCTACCCCGCCCGGAAATAAAAAGCCATCGTAGGTGAATCCAGTCCAAGCTTCAAGCGATCTGTCTTGTGCAAGTTCAAGCAATTCGTACATAGGCTATTCGCATACGATCCCCTTTAAAGAGGGCAAGGGGAATGTCTACCCCGACACTCAATACCTAAACTGATCTAATCGTTTTCAGATCAGCGCTTATCCGCCAAATCTGTCTCATCCGCGTACCCATACCCATGCACCATCCTGGTTATCCCGGTAATCCTGTCAAAATTCTCGGCAATTTAGTTCGATCGCCCAAGGATGCTCGGCTTCGACAACTCAAACTCCAATTGAGCTAGGGTTTCGTCACCCGCCCAATCTCAGCCGCCGTTGCGATTCGCGGCTCAACAGGAAGACTGTACAACGATTCGAGTTCGTTGACCGCATCGAAATCGAGCGGGTCAGCCATTGCCACGATAAGGCGCTCATCCTGAATGCGCAACGGCAGACACCCATGTTCAACTACCCAGTTAGCGCCGACACGGCCGGCAATCTCCGGGTCGATATCCCCACGGACCGGCGTTTCGCGAATGATTTGAAGTTGACGCTCCAGTGCGTCGGCGAT
>JAJDAB010000138.1 GCA_029262095.1 Candidatus Hydrogenedentota bacterium | reverse complement strand
AGCCCAAGACTTGGTTGCCAATAAGCGGTGGCCACAATAGCGGCTACCTCACGGCAACCAGAACCGATGGCTTGGAAACGTTCTTGAACCCTCTTTTTCCGAGGACGACTAGATAGAATGCTGAGTTGGACGTGGAGCCTTGCCGGAGAAATGGGTACGCGGATCTTGCTGATTGGACGAATTCTTACGGTTTGATTTGCACTATGTTGTGTCGCGGTTGGGAGACTGGCCACTACGCTGCCCCACACCTCGTAAACCCTTGTCACACAAGGATTGAACGGGTTTTCCTTCATGTGGTACTCTTTCCCGCTATGTATGTTCGGGCGATTATGCCTGATTATCGGAAAAGCCGTGTCTCAAAGACGCGAAATTGCCTAGTAAATGTTTGAATCTTTAAGCCAAAAACTCGATCGCGCCTTCAAGAATATTCGAGGTCAGGGCAAACTGACCGAGAAGAATATGAAGGACAGCCTCCAGGAGATCCGCACGGCGCTCCTGGAAGCCGACGTGAATTTCAAGGTCGTCAAGCAATTTATCGCCAACGTTCAAGAAGCGGCGGCCGGTGAAAAGGTTTTTGATAGCGTTCAGCCCGGCCAGCAGATCGTCAAGATCGTCCATGACGAACTGATTAAGCTGATGGGTGGCGCGAATGAGCCGCTAAAAATCGCTCAGTCTCCTCCCACGATCATCATGATGGTTGGCCTTCAGGGTCAGGGTAAGACGACGACCTGCGGTAAGCTCGCAATGCACCTCAAGAAGAAAGGGCACAGACCCTTACTGGTTGGTGCGGATGTCTATCGCCCGGCAGCGATCCAGCAATTGGAAGTGGTGGCCAAGCAAGCCGAGGTAGAGAGTTTCAGCCTTGGTCAGAACGCCGACCCCGTCGACACGTGCCTGATGGCGCGCGGCGAAGCGCAACGGCTGAATTGCGATGTCATCCTGCTCGATACCGCAGGACGCATGCACGTAGACGAACAAATGATGGGCGAAGTCCGGCGAATTCAATCGCAGGTTTCGCCACACGAAATTCTTTTTGTCGCCAGCGCGATGACCGGGCAAGACGCGGTCAATTCCGCGAAACAATTTAACGATGTGTTACCGCTCACCGGCGTAGTCCTCACTCAAATGGACGGCGACGCCCGTGGTGGTGCGGCGATCAGTTTGATTAGCGTGACGGGTTGCCCGGTCAAGTTTGTTGGTACGGGCGAAAAACTCGATCAACTCGACGCGTTTCATCCGCAGCGAATGGCCGATCAAATCTTGGGTATGGGCGACATTGTCTCGTTTGTCGAAAAGGCTCAGGAAGTCGTCGACCAGGACAAAGCGGTCAAGTTCCAAGAAAAGATGAAAAAGGGGACACTCGATCTCGAGATTTTCCTGGAACAGATTCAACAAATGAAAAAGCTGGGGTCGATGTCCGAAATCGCGTCGAAAATCCCTGGATTCTCCAAGATGATGGGCGGCCAAGCCGATATCGACGAAGACGAATTAAAGTATACTGAGGCGATTATCAGTTCGATGACGCTTAAGGAACGGCGGAGTCCGAAGATCATCAACGGAAGCCGTCGCCGACGGATCGCGGATGGAAGCGGCACGACGGTCCAAGACGTGAATCGGCTGTTGAAAGAGTTTGAAAAGCAAAAGCGCATGATGAAACAGCTCATGAAGGGCAAAGGCCCATTCGGCAAAGGTCCGAAGGGTGGCCGCGGCATCATGCGCATGCCGGGCATGTGAGCCTGGGGCATAACGAGGAAATTGACCGCGCACGAGGCGCGGATCTAGGAGAAAGATAGATGGCAACGGTAATTCGCATGCAGCGCGGCGGTCGTACGCACGCGCCGTACTACCGGGTAGTGGTAATGGACTCGCGCAAACGCACGCGCGGCGTCGAAGTAGACGTGTTGGGTGTCTACCAACCGATGGCCCGCCCGGAACCCAAGATCGAAATTGATCGGCAAAAAGCGCTGGAGTGGTTGTACAAAGGCGCACAGCCCAGTGACACCGCGCGGACCGTACTGTCCAAGCACGGCGTGATGAAGGCATATGCTGAGGGTAAGAAGCCTGAAGAATTGGCGCCGGCGGTTGAAGCCGAACCAGCGGCCACCGAAGAAGCCCCAGCCGAAGCCTAACGATTCGTTGCTATGCGGATCATACCGCTGAGCAAAGTTTGGAGTAAGTACCGTGAAAGAACTCGTTGAGTTTATCGCGAAAAAGTTGGTCGATCACCCCGAAGACGTACAGGTTCGAGTGATTGAAGGTGACGACGGCAACAACTTGGAACTGCGAGTTAACCCGGAAGACATGGGCAAAGTCATCGGTCGCGAAGGCCGAACGGCGAAGGCCATCCGGACGCTCGTCGGCACGGCTGCGGCAAAAGCCGATGTCCGAGCGATGTTGCATATCGTCGAATAAGCATCATGAGCGGCACATGGCACAACATCGGTGAGATTCGGTCGGTAAACCCGGCCCGACGCGAATTGCGCATTCGCGTTGAACGTGGCCGTGCAAAGGCATTGGAAGGTCAAGATTGGATCTGGGTCAAAGCCGGCCGCCGCGATCCAGTCCGGTATCGCGCGAAGTCCATTCGGAAATCCGGTGACGGTCTGATGGCGGTGTTGACGACCGGCGTGCCGCGCGATGAAGTACGGACGTTGAATGGCGCGCGTGTCGTCGCAGAAGACGCCGTTGTGCCAACGAGTGATGAATATGCCATAGGCGATTTAATTGGTTTAGTACTGGCGGAACGCGGCGTGGAAATGGGTCGAGTGATCGACGCATTGGAAACCCCGGCGCACGAGGTCGTTGAAATAGAACGAGCCGACGGTTCGCGTGCAATGGTTC
>JAJDAB010000137.1 GCA_029262095.1 Candidatus Hydrogenedentota bacterium | reverse complement strand
AGAGTCGGCACTCGCGGAACCGTGGCCTCGGCGAACAAATCGCACAGGGTAAGACACTCGATGAAATTGTGGCCGGGACCGCAATGGTCGCCGAAGGCGCGCGCACTGTGCAGCCCGCACTAGATTTAGCACGTGAACACGGCGTCGAACTCCCCATCGCAGAACAAGTCCAACGCGTCCTCTACGAAGGCGCTGACCCTCGCGAAGCCGTCGGGTCGCTCATGCGGCGTGAGGCCAAATCTGAGCGCGAATAATTATTCTTATTCACCACCAAGACACGAAGACACCAAATACATTGATTGTAAAAATCTTAGGTGGTTTGGCACCAGTACGAGAGATTCGATCCACACAGAATTCCTCATCTGAAAGGGGCAGTGGGATGTAGTCCCGCAGCAATTTCACGATTTCACTTCTTCGTGGTCTTCGTGTACTTCGTGGTTAAAAAAAGATCGCATCAAAATAGCAGGGTCAACCCAAGAACATCCCGGTAGAACGCGCTGGATTCCCGCCTGCGCTGGAATGACGACTGCTCCTACGTTAGCTGGTTGCTTCTGTTTGAGGAGGCGACCCGGGGTGTGGGCAGGTGAATGCGGCGAGTGCTCCGGCCAGGCCCATGACGATGAGTGTGATGAATGCTGCGGCGTAGGAGTCGAGCCGGTCGTAGGCCGTACCCGCTAGGAATGGCCCGAGTGCATTGAAGATGCCGGTGATGAAAATACGCGTACCGGATGTGGTCGCGAACGCTTGGCGTCCGAAGTAGTCGGCGAACACGACGGGTATGCTGATGTAGGCTGCGCCGAATCCGATGCCAACGAGGAGTCCGGCGACCATAGCAGTGGCATTGCTGTTCGCAAAAAGGAATCCGGTCACGCCGATCGTTTCGATCAAGAGCGATCCGCCGAGTACGAATTGTGGCTTGACGAAGTCGCCGAGCGAACCGCTGAAACGTCCGAAGATGCTGATGAAGATCATGGTGCTGAACACGGTGGCGATGGTATTGGATTCGATTCCGAGATCGCCGAGGTGGAGACGGCCGTGAGCGATGACGACGCCCCACGGTACGGCGTAGGCACAAGCGGCAAGGACGACGAGCGCGAATTGTGGTGTACGGATGGCCTGGTGCGCGGTCCAACCGTCTGCAGCAACGGCTGATGGCGCGATACCCGACGAATGATCGACGGATTCACCGTCTCGATGTTGTCCAATATCTTCCGGCGTGTCGCGGACGAAGATCGCGCAGATGACCGCGACGAAGAACGACGTTCCCGCAACGATGAGCCAGCCTTCTCGCCATGAAAGGTTGTCGAGTACCCATTTGTCGACTTTGGGAACGATCATGCCCACGATACCGCCTGCGGTGAAGATGATGGCGATAGCGCGTGCGCGGTATTTGAGGAACCAGTTCGAGCCGAGCGTCTGACAGGGGATGATGGTAGTGAAGCCGATACCCGCGCCGCCTAGAACGCTAAACCCGATGATCGCAGAAGCGACGCTATCGGCACGGCTCATGATGAGAAAGCCGATCGTGGCCATAAGCGCGCCGCACGTCATCACCATGCGCAACCCGACACGCGACTGCGCGATTCCCACGAAAGGGCCAACGCCGCTGTAAAGAAACGTAAAGATTCCGAAGATCAGGCCGTACTGCTGCCGTGTAATGTCGAGATCGGCGATGAACGGTTTACTGAATTGTCCAAAGCTGTAGTAACCCGGCGAAATGCCCAGGCCATAGACCAGCCAGGCGACAGGGATGATAATCCAACCGTAGAAGAAGGGTGTCTTCACGCGATTGGAGTCGCCAAGATTTACTCCGCCGCTTCCGCGGTGCTGCCGGAGCGGTATCCGGCGAGGTCGAGCGCTACGTGCTTATAGCCTGCTTCTTGGACGGCGTCGACGAGGCGTGCGCGGATGTCGCCCTCGAATAGCTTCGGGAAATCTTGCGGGTCGATTTCGAGCCGGCAGACTTCTCCGTGATGGCGCGCGCGATACTGATGAAAGCCGAGCGACTTCATCGCTTCCTCTGCCGCTTCAACTTGCGCGAGGATACTCACCTCAACACGCGTTCCGACCGGGACCCGTGACGCAAGACACGCAAACGATGCCTTATCCGACGTAGGTAAGTTTCGGCGTACGCTCAGTTCTCGGATATCGTCTTTCGTTAAGTCGGCTTCTTGGAGTGGTGCAACGATTTTGTATTCTTGTGCCGCCTTATGGCCGAGGCGCGTGGGATCGAGCAGATCATCGACGATAGCGCCATAGGCCAGTGATCGAATGCCATTATCATTCGCGTAGACCTGCATTTTGGTAAAGAGTTCGGCGCGGCAGTGGTAGCAGCGCGTACCATCGTTCTTGAGATAGTCCTCGTTATCGAACTCGTTGGTCGTGATGATTTCGAAATTCCAACCGCGTGCGTTGGCGAGTTCAGTCGCCTCATCAACTTCCGACCGCGGCACGCTGGCGGAGTCGGCGAGGAGAATGCGCACGTTCGGGCCAAGCGTTTCGCTCGCGACATCGGCCAGATAACTAGAGTCGACACCGCCGGAATAGGCTACGCCAAGACTCTCGTAGGCCGCGAGCAATTGCTTGAGCCGGACCTCTTTTTCGAGAACTGTTCGTCTAATTTCGATTGTTGTCTGTGTCATTGCGGATTACACCGGTGCCGCCACGGACGATTCGAGTAATTGCCCATATGCGAGGTCGCCCATAGTGCCTTCAATGGTCACGGCGCGCAACTTGTTCTTCAACGGCGCATCGGATGCAACGGCCACTCGGATATAATTCCCCGTGTAGCCGGTCCAATAACCGTTTTCAGTCTGTTCGAAGAGCACGTCCACTAGTCTGCCTGCGTTCTGTTCATAGAACTTGATTCGATTGATGGCGCTTTCTTTTCGCAACATCGCGCTGCGCCGCGCCGCGATCTCAGGTGATAATTGATCGCTTAAACGGACCGATGCCGTGCCTTCGCGCTCGGAATACTTGAACACGTGGGCGTAGTGCAACGGACTCTCTTGAAACAACTGAAGGGTCTGATTGAATTCCTCGTCCGATTCGCCCGGGAATCCCACCATGATATCCGTGCCCAAACCGATCCCCGGGACATGACGCGCTGCAAGACGCGCGAAATCTAGGTAATCCGCCGCAGTGTACTGACGTTTCATGCCGGCCAACACCCGATCGGAACCGGATTGCAACGGAATGTGGAGATATGGAGCGAGCGTATGATTAGAATCGTTCATGCGCTCGAAGAGTGTCTCTGGAATCGTTGTGGGCTCGATAGAGCTGATGCGAATTCGCGCTACCCCTTCAATCAAGTCCAACGCGTCCACCACATCCACGATATCTGAGCCGTCGTACGCGTACGTGCCAATATTAACGCCCGTCAATACGATTTCCTTCGCGCCGCGAGCGACCAGCGATTCGGCTTCTTCGAAGAGGTTATCCATGGCGCGGCTGCGCGCACGACCGCGAGCGAACGGTATTACACAAAAACTGCACATAAAATCACAGCCGTCTTGAATTTTCAGATTCGCGCGTCGATCGATCGGCTGCTCACCAGCGAATGCGATTTCAAAGTCGTCTCGTTCAATGCGGTCACGGATGACTAGGGGCGTTTCCCGTTTTTCGTTTTCGATGTAGTCGACAACATTCAGTTTTTCTTGATTGCCGATTATGAGATCAACGCCCTCAATGTCGCGGATTGCGGCGGCGCCCATTTGCGCGTAACACCCGATGACGGCGACCGATGCGTTTGGATTCTTGCGAACGAATGACCGCACGAGTTGCCGGGACTTCGCGTCGGCCTCGCGAGTGACCGTGCAGGTATTCACGATGCCGACGTCGGCGCGTTCGCCAAACGGCACAATGTCGTACCCTTTGGCGCGTAGTTGATCTTCGATCAGGGCCGTCTCGGATTGGTTGAGCCGGCAACCGAGCGTGTGGAGCGACGCCTTCTTTGGGGTCGATGCACGCACGGCTATATCGCAGCTTCCTGGCGGACCCACTCCGACAGCAGCCGCACGCCGTACCCCGTTGCGTACGTCGGATTCCAGTACGGCACGTTCTTCACGTCCCACGCGGTACCGGCGATGTCGATGTGTGCCCAGGGGGTATCGCCCACGAACTCTTTTAGAAACGCGCCGCCCATGATGGAACTCGCCTTGCGGCCTTCGCCGATGTTGCTGAGGTCGGCGTGGGTGCCTTTTATCATTTCGCTGTAATCGTCCCACAGCGGCAAACGCCAGATGCGTTCGCCCGTCGCATCACTCGCGCGCTGAAGTCCCGCGACTAAATCGTCGTCGTTCGACATGACGGCGGCCGCACAATTGCCCAACGCTACAATGCATCCGCCCGTGAGCGTTGCCGCGTCGACCATTTTGCGAGGCTTGTATGTGTGCGCCGTATACGCCAGCGCATCGGCGAGGATGAGCCGTCCTTCGGCGTCGGTATTCTTAACTTCGATGGTCTTTCCGTTGTACGCGCGCACGATGTCGCCAGGCCGTTGCGCTTCGGGGCCGACCATGTTTTCCGCAGTCGGAACGACACACACCACATTGACCGAAGGTTTCGCTGCGGCGACCACACGCATCGCGCCGAGTACGGCTGCTGCACCGCACATGTCGTATTTCATTTCGTGCATGCCTTCCGAGGGCTTGATGCTAATACCGCCGGTGTCGAATGTGATGCCCTTGCCTACGAGCGCAAGGGTGTCGGCCTCGGGATTCGCTTCGTATTTAAGGATGACCAATTGAGCGGGCTCGGCGCTACCTTTAGAGACGCCCAACAATGCGTTCATGCCAAGTTCAGCCATGTGGCCTTCATCGAGATGGGAAAATTGGAGCCCGGCTTTTTCGGCGAGCTTCTGTGCTTCCTGAGAGATGACCGTCGGTGTTAGATCGTTCGATGCGGCGGATGCCAAATTGCGTGCCCAGTTGGCGCTGTCGCATTGCACTGCGGCGAGCGCGCAACGCGTCTTGACCGCATCCAATGCTATGCCGTCTTGCGCAACGATCGTAATTCGTTTGATTTGCGCGGGCGCATCGTCATTCGCGGCGCGATAGCGATCATACCGGTATTGACCGAGTAGGATACCCTCGACAAAGGCCTCGGCCAGCCAGAGCGTGTCTACGGTCTGATCGACCACTGCATGGATGATTCCGTGCCGACTCAGCGGGTCGCAGGCCGCGCCGGTGGATCGGCGCACGGCCTCGGGGGCGCCATCGCCAATGCCGATACAAGCGATGCCGCGATAGGGACTTGATGGTGTCGCGTGGAAATAGACCGATCCCTGTTTTCCACTGATGACTTTGTGTTTTGAGAGTGCATTGAGCGTGGCGATGTCGACGCCCGAGAGGAGTTCGCTCTTCGGTGGTGTGTCCTCCGTCACCGGAACGACGACACACGTCGGCTTGTCGCTGAATTCAAATGTATTCCGAGTTTCCGTTACGATCTTCATGCGGATTCCGCTGGGTTGATTGCTATACGCTCGCGGTTACCGCAAGCGGTTTCGCTTCGAGCCAATGATTCGAATAGCCGGTAACACTTACCGGTACAATATCGCCTATCTCAAAATCGCCTTCTACCGATACGGGACGAAAGCCGTCGGTACGGCCATTCATTATGCCGCGGCGGCGCGCATGGGCCGCATCAATGAGAACGGACTGTTCCGTACCGACGAGCCGCGCCATTCGCTTGTCTGTAATCTCGGCTTGGAGTGCGATAGCGCGCGCCAACCGGTCTTCCTTCACCTCGCGTGGGACATCGTCGTTCATGTCTGACGCCTTGGTCAGAGGGCGTGGCGAATACTTGAATGGGAAAATCTGAGTGAATTGGGCCGCTTCGAGGACGCGTAGCGTTTCCGCGAATTCGGCCTCAGTCTCCGTCGGAAAACCAACAATGAGATCGGTACTCAATTCGATGGCAGGATTAATCCCGCGCATGTACTCGATTTTTCGGAGATATTCGTCAATCGTATGTTGACGGTTCATGACCTGCAACAAGCGATCCGATCCCGCCTGAAAGGGGATGTGCAATTGATTGCAGATTGTGTCGCGTTCCGCCATTAGATCGGACAGGCGATCATTCCAGTCGTTCGGGTGTGGCGACGTGAAGCGCACGCGGGCAAGTCCATCGAGTTGCGATACAGCATCGAGCAATTCGTAGAAACCCACGTCGCCCGCGCGGTAGGAATTTACGTTCTGGCCGAGCAACCAAATCTCTTTCGCGCCTTCGTTGATCAGGTAGCGCGCTTCGCGCAAGATGTTGTCCAAATCGCGACTGACTTCGCGGCCCCGGGTATACGGCACGACGCAAAACGTGCAAAAATTGTCGCAACCTTTTGTGATTGCGATATAGGCTTTGCACCCGTCGACGTGACCCGACTCAATCCATTCTTCCGGGACGAAGTTTTGGACGTGATCGCCGGGGCGTTTTTGCCACTGGGTCATGAGTACGCGTTCGCCTTCGCGCACGCGGGCCAGCATCTCAGGCAGACGAAAGAAGTTGTCGGGGCCGAACACCAAGACGACCGCTTTTTCGCGGCGCAAGATTGATTCGCCCTCTTGTTGGGCTACGCAACCACCAACCCCAATCACCACGTCTGGGTTCGCTTCCTTCAGCTTACGCAGACGCCCAAGGAGACTGTAAACTTTGTTCTCCGGGTTATGCCGCACTGAACACGTATTGACTATAATCAGCGACGCGTCGTCTGGTGTATCAGTAAAGGCATAGCCGTCTGTCTCAAGCACGCCCTTCATTTTGAGGCTGTCGTGCTCGTTCATTTGGCAACCGTATGTCTGTAGGTAGGCCTTTTGCGCCATGTGTTGAAAGGTCCGTAAGTCTAACTGCTGTTTATAGATGCGGTAAGCCCTATGATACGCTTTGACAGTCAACTCGGCAACGTAGTCCCTATCACGACCGCCAAGAGGAGATTGCTAACATGTCCGCACGTTTTTTGACCGCATTCCTGGTCGCGCTGACGATCACCGCGTCCGCACTTGCGCAATCATTCGACGACGCCATCGCAAAGGCGCGATCTATCCTAGAAGAACGGATGGATGAGCACTATCCCGGAATCTCGGTGGCGATCGGCGTGGACGGTGAAATCGTATATGCCGAGGCGTTCGGCTATGCGGATGTAGAATCCGAGACCGCGATGACTACGAAGACAATGCTGCGTATCGGCAGTGTCTCGAAGCCGGTCACCGCTGCCGGACTGATGCTGCTTGTGGAGTCGGAACGCTTGGATCTCGATGCGTCGATTCAAACGTACGTGCCCACGTTTCCAAAGAAGAGGTACGACTTCACGGTGCGGCAACTCGCGGGACACATTACCGGGATTCGTCACTACAAAGGAATAGAATCATACAACAAGAAACATTATCCAACGGTGATCGAGGGGCTAACTATCTTTCAAGACGACTCACTGTTATTCAAACCCGGCACGCAATATCAATACTCCAGCTACGGATTCAATCTCATCAGCGCCGCCATGGAAAAATCTGCGGGCAAGAACTTTCTCGCGTATATGCAAGAAGCGGTGTTCGATCCGTTGGGCATGCAAGATACGATCGCAGACTGGGCGAATCGCGATATCCCCAATCGCACTACCTTCTATACGAAAGCGAAAAAGAAGCCGCGCATTGCGGTCAAGGTCGACAACAGTTACAAATGGGCGGGCGGCGGATTCCTATCGACCCCGTCGGACTTGGTTCGGTTCGGTTCCGCGCACTTAGAGCCTGGATTCTTGAGCGAAGAAAGCCTCGAAACCATCTTCACGTCGCAGACCTTGGCCGATGGCGAGAAGACCAACTACGGCATCGGCTGGCGCATTCAACCGCCACCCAACGAAAACGCGCTGTTACTCCTCCAACACGGCGGCTCTTCCGTCGGCGGTAAAGCGAGCCTGATGGTCGTGCCCGATGTGGGCGTTGTGGCGGCCATGCTTGCGAATGTCGGTAATCATCCGGACATCGCGCAGGATAATGCAACCATTGCGTCGGCGTTCGCGGATGCTGTCCTCTTGGAAACGTTTGCGCGTTAACACCCCGCGATACGACGGTTGAATCGCCATCTTCGATGTCGCGGATGTTGTCCTGGCTGCAGCCATTGCGGCGCTGTACAGTAATGGGTGCGCTAGGGCACAACGCCCCAATTCGTGCACGCGTCAGCGTAGCAGGGATCGACGTTGCCTTCGTGCCGAGATGAGCGCGGCCACTGCAAGAATTGCCAGAAGCGTGACGGCAAATGCCCTTTTGCCAGCCGTCGGCAATCCTATCGGCAAAGGTGGGGGCGGAGGTGAAAAATCTATTGCCAGGAATGCTGCCCATAGAGGCGTTAGCCCGTCAAAAGATTCGTACACCACCGCAGGCGAACCTGCACC
>JAJDAB010000136.1 GCA_029262095.1 Candidatus Hydrogenedentota bacterium | reverse complement strand
GGAATGTGGGTGTGATCGGGATCGAGTCCGCGTGATACCGCCGTCAATCGATGCTGTGCCGATTGCGGAGCGGCTACCTTCGCAGGAGATCGCTTCCGTTTTGTACGCGGGTAATTTAGACGGCTATCAGAATCTTCCGTTGCTTGAGATGGCGGTTGAGCACGCACGAAAAACGGAACCTAACCTGCAGTGGTTGGTCGCGACATCGGAAACAACGCGCTCGTTACGTGGTGCGACGTATGTTCATACACCGGACTATGCCTCTTTATGTGACGCGTTGTCCGGCGATGTGGTAGTGGCTTGTCCGCGGACATCCTGGTCGGGGTATCCGATAAAACTGTTGAATGCGTTGGCCTTCGGGAAAGGGATTGTCGCGTGTGAAGGCGCGGCGTATCCGATTCGCGATGGTGTGAACGGGCGCGTTGTTCCTGATGATGATGTCGAGGCGTTTGGTGCTGCGTTGTTGGAGGTTGCATTGGATAGCGAATTGCGTCGGCGTCTGGGGGAGGCGGCTCGCAAAACGGCTTTGAGTGAGCACCATGCGGATCGTATTGGTGCGCGTATCGAGTCGGTGTTGATTAATGCTTGTGAGTCTCTAGGCAGTTCTGGGGTCACAACGCCCCCTCTCTCCTCTGGGAGGGAGTGAAGGTACCTTGGTCGGTTGACAGTAGTTACGCCGTGAAATGATTGGTGAGGATGCTGAAGATACAAATCGCGTGGTATCATTTCCCGGACTATGACGAATCCCATTTATGATCAAGCATTACGTGAAGCTGCCGATTTAGTCCGGGCGGTTGCGAATCCACGCCGGGGGACGATAACGCTTTCGGCGCATACTGCGGAGTTACTGCAATCGCTTTCGGGCACGTGTGCGGAAACCACTTCACCTGCAGCATCGGCGGATGCGATATCAGCGTTGAAATTGTTGGCGGAGGAAGTATCTGCTTGCACGAACTGCGGGCTCTGTGAAGGTCGCACGCAGACGGTATTCAGCGATGGCTCTGGAAACGCCGACCTGGTTTTCGTGGGCGAAGCGCCGGGCGAAAATGAGGATAAGCAGGGAGTGCCTTTCGTTGGCCGCGCGGGGGCCTTGTTGACCGACATCATTGAAAAGGGCATGAAGCTTCGTCGGGAAGATGTTTACATTTGTAATGTCATTAAGTGCCGGCCGCCGGAGAATCGTGATCCCTCGAAGGAAGAAAAGCAGGCGTGCGAACCGTTCCTAGTGCGGCAATTGGAGTTGGTGCAGCCAAAAGTAATTTGTGCGCTTGGAGGGCACGCCGCGAAGACATTGCTCAAGACGGATGAATCGACCGGACGGCTTCGGGGGCGGTGGCATTCTTATCATGGCATTCCGCTTCGTGTGACGTATCACCCCGCATATTTGTTGCGGAGTCCAGGTGAGAAGCGGAAGACGTGGGACGACGTTCAAGAAATCATGAAAGTGCTGAACGGCGAGACAATGCCGCGTCCCTCCGGACACGACGCGCCGGTCTAGTTCGGGATGAAGCGCAACGCCGATCGGCTATCGACCTTCCGATGGTATGACTCGCTTACGGTGCGGGTCATTTTCTTGTGCGTTTTCTTGGTGTTGTGCCTGCTGGGTTCCGTATACATCATCACGGGGCGGTATTTTCATGAGGTCGTGGAAGAACTAGAGGCAAATACGAAAGCGATGGCCGATCAGGTCCAGGTGTGGGCGGACGATCATCCGGAAGAGGAAATTGACCCAGAAAACTTGCCGCCGGATTTTAATAACCCGAAGTTTGGCGAGGGCCGCTTGACGGATATGCAGATTCTGTCGTCGAATGAGCCGACGCATCGGATTGGTCCTGCGCTCTCTCAGCAGGGGTTGGTGTTTTTGGCGACGCGAACGGTTCTGGTGGGTCCGAATAAAGATCAGACGGCGCTGATTACGGTTGAGTTTGCATTGACACCGCAACGCGAGATACTGCGCGCGTTTCGTAATCGTTACATTCTCGCGCTGACGTTCGGGTTTCTGGCCGCGTTGGTCTTGATGGTTGTGTTGATTCACCGGACGTTGCGTCCCTTGCGTGATCTTTCTGCGTCGTGTGCGAAGATTAAAGAAGGGCAATACGAGCACGTCAATTTGGAGGATGCGTCGGGGGAAGTTACGGCGCTGCAACAGACGTTTAACGACATGGTTGATTCGTTGCGCGACAAGTCTGCGGTTGAGGCGCGATTGCGGCAGACGCAACGGTTGTCCGCAGTGGGTACGCTTGCGGCGGGTGTCGCGCATGATGTGCGCAATCCGCTGAACGCGATTAAGTTGTTGTCGAGTCATGCGCTGGATTCAGCGGCGGATCAGGGGCTCGAAGAAAAACTGCGCACCATTCGGAGCGAGGTGGATCGGCTCGATAATATTGTTACGGGATTTCTTTCGTTGGCGAAGGAACAAGAAATTGATCCGAAACCGACGCGTGTCGATATGGTGCATGAAGAATGTTTGCGGTTGGTGAAGCAAGACGCAGAGGCGCGGGGTGTTCAGTTGGTTAGTGAATTGCGCGCGGGTGATGCGGAATTGACACTCGACGCGAAGCAGTACACGCGAGCGGTGCTCAATGTGTTAATTAATGCCTTGGAGGTTTCGCCGAGCGGTGGGCGGGTCCGGCTATTTTCGCGATTGACGGAGACACAATTGGAAGTGGAAATACGAGACGATGGTCCTGGTTTTGATAATGAGTCAGCGGAACGTGCGTTTGACCCGTATTTCACGACGAAGAAAACGGGTACGGGTTTGGGTCTGTCTATTACGCGTGGCATTACTGAAGAGCATGGCGGGCGTATTTCGTTGTCTTCCGTTCAGGGAAGCGGTGCCCAGGTGTTGATCCAGTTGCCGCTAACTCCGGTTGTGAGTGCATGAAGAAACAGATTCTCATTGTTGAAGATGAAGTCAGCCAACGGGATGTCTTGCGGGACATTCTGGATGAGGCGGGTTATAGCGTTACGGCGGTGGGCCGCGCTCCGGAGGCGTTGGCGTCGTTGCGCGCGGGTCCGTATAGCCTTTTGATTACGGATTTGCGGATGCCGGAAATGGATGGCATTGAATTGCTTACGCAGGCGAAACGGTTGCAGCCGGAGTTGGAAGTTGTCGTGATGACGGCATATGCGACGGTTGAAACTGCGGTGAACGCGATGAAATTGGGCGCGACCGATTATCTTGCTAAACCGTTCGACAAGAACATGTTGTTGGTTGTCGTGGCGAAAGCGTTTGATCGGTTTAGCTTGCGGAAAGAAAATCGTCAGCTCCGAACGCTTGTCACGGAGTCTGTTTCTCTGGGCAATATTATCGGTGAATCGGAGTCGATGCAGGGGGTGTTCGACATCGTGCGCCGGGCGGTGCCGGTGAGTAGCACGGTATTGATCACTGGGGAGTCGGGTACGGGTAAGGAGTTGGTGGCGCGGCATATTCACTTTGCGGGGCCTCGAAAATCGAGGCCGTTTATCGTCGTCAATTGCGCGGCAATTCCGGATACGTTGGTTGAATCGGAATTGTTTGGGCACGAGAAAGGCGCGTTTACGGGGGCGGATGTGGCGCGTTCGGGGAAGTTTGAATCCGCAGATGGCGGCACGATTTTCTTGGATGAGATTGGCGATATGCGGTTGGAGGCGCAGGCGAAATTGTTGCGCGTGGTTCAAGATGGTTTGGTGGAAAGGGTAGGCGCGAATACTCCGCGTAAGGTTGACGTGCGCGTTGTCGCGGCCACAAATCGAGACCTTCAGAAAGTCGTTGCGGAAGGGAATTTTCGTGAGGATTTGTTTTTTCGGTTGGACGTCTTGCCGGTGCCCTTGCCTGCGCTGCGGGACAGGTTGCATGATCTGCCGTTGTTGATCGATCACTTTCGGAAGAAACTTTCGGGGCGTCTTGGAAAGACGTGTCCGACCGTTGGCGCCGACGCTCTGGAACTGATGCGTATGTATCGTTGGCCGGGGAATGTGCGCGAATTAGAGAACGTGCTTGAACAAATTTACATTCTGACGGACTCTGAGGCTATTCGCTCGGAGGATTTACCGCCGAAATTCCATGAGCGCGCGGGTGGCTCAGGCGATTTCAAATTGCCGCGCGGCGGTTTGGTGCTGGAAGACTTGGAGCAGGACCTTATCCGGCAAGCAATCGCGCAGAGTGGTGGTTCGATTAAAGAGGCCGCGACGCTGCTGGGGCTGACGTACAAGACGTTGCAATACCGGTTGAAGAAACATGATATCGATCGAACCGGCGAAGAATCTGCTGAGGAATCTTCCGCGTCGCAGAATTAGCGTGGCGTTGTTGTTGCCTTGTTAGTTTTGATGATCTGATCTCGCGAGAGCGGGTAAAATTGAAAAGTTGGAAACGGTGCATTCCA
>JAJDAB010000135.1 GCA_029262095.1 Candidatus Hydrogenedentota bacterium | reverse complement strand
AGCACCGTACTTTTCAATGCAACGCATACGCACAGCGGGCCTGGGGGTTGGGGCCCGGGGGTTGCGGCATCGCCGTTTGCGGGTAAGTACGATTCGCGCGTGGAAGATTCTTTGGTCGAAGCGTTCCTGGAATCCATCCGTGGTGCGCGTCAGGCGCTGGCGCCTACGGCGATTGCATCGGGGGGGATCGATGTCCCGGACTATTTGCGAAACCGTGCCCGCGAGGGCGCAGCGGTCGATTCGGAACTAGGATATGTTGCGCTACTCCGCGAAGATGGCGAGCAGTGCCACGTGGTAACCTACGCCGCACACGCTACGGTGCTGGGCGATAGTAATATGAAGTTCAGTGCGGATTATCCGGGATTCCTAGCGCGTGCCATCGAACGAGAGACCGGCGGCTTCGCGATGTTCCTTGCCGGTGCGATGGGCAGTACCTCGGCACGAATTGGCGGGGCGGACGGCATCACACGTGCAGAGGCCTTGGGCGAGGCGCTCGCGAAACGCGTCCTGGAGCATACCGCAAGTGCGGATTATTGCAACGCGGTCGACATTGGTGCCATTGGTGTGCGATTTGAATCGCCATCGTTCCAATTCCGTCTTAACAAATCGTTTCGATTGTCGCCGAATCTTTTTCCATGGCTTGGCATTGACGACGATGTTTGGATCCACGGCGCGCGTATCGGCGATTTGTTTCTCTACGCAACGCCTTGCGATATCAGCGGCGAAATCGCGATTGAGTGGAAAGCATGGGCTGAGACGCAAGGCATCGACTTGTGGCCGCTTAGTTTCAATGGCGACTACGTCGGTTACATTTCGCCGGATCGGTATTACCACACTGCCGAACGCGGCACCAGCGAAGAGTATGAAATGTTTACGATGTCGTGGATGGGCCCATATCAGGAAGCGCTGTTCACCAAACTCCTTCATTACCTCGTGCCGCGTGTCTCGAATGATTAAATTGCTACGCGCGGTTTTTTGCGTGATTGCTGGCTTCGCGATCCTAGTTGCTTGTGCAGTGGTCGACTATCGCACCTCACAGGGAGCATGGCGCGATGGATTCGCGTACATCGGTCCAGCGCCCGACCTAGACGGGCTCATTCCGTTCGTCGAATATCAGCCCGCTGTCGGCTCGCAACCCTCTCGCAGTTCTATGCAAAGAATCCTATTCATCGATTTCGATGACGCCGACTGGCAATCGATTGTCGCCGAGGGAGAGGTTCCCGACCCGGATAAACCAGAAGCGTTAGCGGGAATCCTATGTAACGAAGACGAGATTGAAGTCGATGGCGAAATGTTTCGGGTGACCGGACGAGTACATCGCACAGCGTCTGGATTCTCGACGACCTATCTGATCCCACTCAACGACCGACAATTCGACGCGGCAGATGACGATGAACCCAAAGGAATGCTCGGTAGCCGAACACGGACAGGCTTTTATGATCGCGAAGCGCGGCAGCACGCTTCCGACACCGGTTTTGAATGGCCGGAGGACGTTGAGCCTTTGTTCGTGCATGACGCGGTCCCGATGCCGACAGGTGTGCCGTATGCGGTGATGGTCGGACTGGCCTTGACGCTCTACGGCGCTGCCGTGTTGCAGTGGCAAACCGTACTCTGGCTACACAGAATATCGGGGGCCTTCAACGGATTGGTGACGGCAAGCCACGAGCATTCGCGTCTGTTCCGGTTTGTGCTATTGCTCAACTATTCCACGTTTTTCTACGTGATGTTGGCAGGCGTGTTGTTGCCGCTCGCGAATTTGGCTGCGTCGCAATGGGTGTTCGAAATCTTTTCCGAGGGTGCGCTCAAAGAGCTTGGGCAAGCGTATATGGACGGAAATATACCGTTGGCGGCGTGGGAAACATTCCGTAACAATTTTGTCGTGCAAACCTTTTTGCTGTCGTCACTCGCCTCTACGATCATACCGTTGTTCGGCGTGGGTAAGACGATGTTGAGCCTCGTTGTTGTCGGTTTCGCAATGGCGCCTGTTTGGTCGGGTACTATTGATGCGCTGACGTTTCATTGGGTTACGATAGCCCTCGAGCTACAGGCCTACATTATTGTGTCGTTCGGCATTTGTGTGTATACGTTGGAGGCATGGCGCGCGATCGTCACGCTAATGCGTGGGTATGACGGAGAAGCACCGAGTACCTCGCGAGGATTCCGATGGGGATTCGAAGTGCTCGCATCCGCGACGATGTATGCGTGCCTCGCACTCGCCATCGCCGCAGTCTATGAAGCAGTGACACTGATAGCACTCAGCGCTTAGAGTAGTGGGATAACCTTTGTTTCTTAGCCACCTCGCCGCATTCGGCTTCGCCGAAAAGCTGGATAGCGTGCACGGAATCACTGCGTACGATTGCTTCCTACAAACTCCGCGTAAAATGAGGGGTCGTTCGCGTCTAGCAAGAGTTTTGCGATAGGGCCTTCCGGTGACACCCATATTTGCGTCGGTTTGTTGTCGCCGTCCTCGGTCGCGTCGATGCGAATTGACTTTAGTGAACCTGCCTCAACCTTCGCGCGTTGTTCACGTGTGGCTCGAAAGCGCACCAACGTCGTCTTGCCTTCTTTAGCGCGACCACGAGAAGTGAAGCAGTATAGGTCCCATGAGTCACCTGCTTTCATGGGGAGTGGGAAGTGAAACTGGGGACTCACATCGCCAAATTGGAAATACTGATAGAACCCCTCGTCATTGACGGTCCAGTAGAAGAATTCCTCGGTGCCCAAAGCGGACTGTCTTACTTTGTAGTACGTGTTGCCCGAAAGGACTTCCTCCTCTACAAGTTCGAGGCGCGCGTTACCGAGTACGGCCCCGTTTCTGTGGACTAAGAAATCGAACGTGTGCCCAACTGCCAAATCGAAATCGTCGTGAGTCATTTGAAGCGGGCCGGCCCGCTCGGGAATGAGGCCGGCGACCGTGCGCGCGCCATAGATCGTCGCGCCGATCGCAACACTTATCCCCAGGACAAGAACGAGAGCGAGCGCGACGCGGGGCATGGGATTTTCTTTGAAAGGGATGACCGGTTTTGCGTCGGTACTTTTGATCTCGTTTACGATTTCATTGCGGAGCCGATCGTTCAGGAATTCTCCCGAACTTGATGTGTCCTCCGGAGTGGTCTTGTCGCCCATGCTAATCGCCTCTCAAATCGAGTGTTGATTCACTGGTCCGCTCTCGGACTTCCAAATTGCGGCCTAGGGCAATACGTGTGCGGGTATCGTCATCATGCACCGGTCCCCGTTCGTTCGAGGTCTGCGCGCATCTGAGGATGCTGTTCTTCTTGAGCGCGCCTTGCTGTCAGTTGTTCACGCGGACAGGCATCGTCTTTATGCCATTAATAAAATTTGTACGCACGCGGCGGACGGGGCCGGTGAGTTCCAGGTCGGGAAACCGTTTGAGTAGTTCGGTAAACATGATTTTGAGTTGCAATTGACCGAGGCGTGCACCGAGACAACGGTGGCGGCCGATGCCGAATGCAATGTGATCGTTTGGTTCGCGGGTGACATTGAATGTTTCGGGATCGTCGAATACGCGGTCGTCGCGGTTCGCGGCCGGGTACCACATCACGACTTTGTCGCCCTCGGCCATATCGATGCCGTGGAGTTGCGTATCTTTTGTGGCGGTACGACGCATGTGCATGACCGGGGACATCCAACGAAGGATTTCCTCAACGCCCGTAGGAATGAGGTCCGGGTTGTCGATGAGTTTCTGCCGTTCATCGGGATTTTCGATGAGCGCGTGCATGCCACCTGAGATGGAGTTACGCGTTGTCTCGTTTCCGGCGATGACCATCAGTAGAAAGAATCCGTCCATCAGATGTTGCGGAATCGGATCGCCCTCGGGTTTCGCATGGACCATCGCACTCATGAGGTCTTGGTGCGGACACTTACGGCGGTCGTCCGCCATTTGCTGCCCGTACGCGAAGATTTGCATGAGGTTCATCGTGCCTTCTTCGATAGAAGAGTTGAATTCGGGGTCTTCAATGCCAACGGCTTTGTTGCTCCAATCGAAAATTTGTTGTTCGTCGGATTTGGGCACGCCCATGAGGTCGCACAGTATTTTGATTGGGAGTGGTGCGGCGACGTCGGCCATAAAATCGAATTCGCCGCGCTCGGTGACTTCATCGAGAATGCTTGTGGTTATTGCCTGAATGCGTCCTTCCAATTTTTGTACGGCCTGGAGCGTGAAGAAGGGTGAGGCGACTTTGCGGTAGGCGGTGTGCATCGGCGGATCGAGTGTGATCATGCTTCCGCTGTTGATCGCCTTGAGTACTTCCTCCGGCATGCCTACGGGGTTGTACATGTTGATGCCGTCGCCGGAGCGGAAGGTGTCGGTGTCGAGCGATACCGCAGTCACATCCGCGTGGCGCGTGACGTTCCAGAATCCGGGAAAGCCTTCCGGCTCCTCGTTCCAGTAGAGGGGATACTCGTCGCGTAATGTCTTGAATTCGGCGTAGGGTACGCCTTGTTCGAATAGTCCGTTACTGCGAAGATTTACGATGGGTGGGTTCTTGGTCCATTCGCCGGGTACAACTGCCATGCCTACTACTCCTTCGCGCAACCATTTCACGCGCATCCAACTTAATCATAGTTGGGGCATAATTCCTGGTCAAAAACACATGCGATCAAACAGAAAATCGCCGCTAAGTTCGCCCCGGATGTTTTCCCCACTCGCGCGCCCGTGCGGGATCGTATTCGGAGTTCGGTGTTGGCATTTCCGCACTAACGTCGGATCGCCAAGCCGAAAGTTTTTGCTGCAGCGCGTCCACGCGCGCGGATTCGCGTGACGCGAGATTGGTTTGTTCGCCGATATCGTTGCGTAGGTTGTACAACTCGAGGTGTCCGTCCTCGTAGAACTCGATGAGTTTCCAATCGCCTTCGCGAATCGCGCCCGCAGGTGAGGAATGATGGTAGTGGGGGTAATGCCAATAGATGGCGTCGCGTTCTAGCTGATCGTTCCTCGTCAGGAGCGGCGCTAGACTCTCGCCGTCCAGTGGGTGATCAGGGGGAGCAGCAGCTCCCGCGATTTCCAGAAACGTAGGATATAAATCAACGCTTGTGACGGGGGTGTCGTTCGTGCCGCCGGGTTCAATCATGCCAGGCCAACGGACGATCATCGGGACTCGAATCCCGCCTTCGTATAGCGTGCCTTTTTCATCCCGCAGCGGCGCATTCGTTGATACGATAGGGCCATCGCCGTCGAAACGTTGGCGGAGGCCGCCATTGTCCGAGAAAAACACGACGATCGTATTGTCGCTCAATTCGAGTGAATCGAGCTTGTCGAGAATTCGACCAACACTTTTGTCGACGTGTTCGACCATGGCTGCGTAGATGGGATGATTAACTCCGGTGTCGGGTTTCGGCTTGTTCTCGTATTTCTTGACGAGTTGATCTCGCGCTTGGAGCGGAATGTGAACGGCGTAGTGGTGCAGGCATAAACAAAACGGCCGATCCTGATTGGACTCGATGAATTTCTCCGCTTCATCGGTGAGCACTTCCGACATGTATGGGTCTTCCGGTAGATCAACCTCCGGAAACAGCGAGAACTTTTTGTGGTTGCCGCGGCGCACGCCCATCGCATCGAAGCCCTGTTTGTCCGGGTAATGTTCGAGTCCGCCGAGATGCCATTTGCCATAAATGCCTGACGTGTAACCTGCGGGCTGCAACGCTTCGGCTATCGTTACGCTGTCGTGGGGCAAGAATTGTTGGCGATTTATCGGGACGCGCAGTTTCTCATAAGGTCGCCAATGGCCGGGGATGAAGTCCGTGATGCCCACGCGAGCAGGGTATTGTCCGGAGACTATGCTTGCGCGCGTTGGCGAACAGACTGGACATGCTGCGTATGCATCGGTGAATCGCATGCCCTCAGCCGCGAGACGGTCGATGTTCGGTGTTTCGTGGAATTCGTTGCCATAACACCCGAGGTCCGGCCAACCCATGTCGTCAATGAGGATGAAGACAAAGTTCGGCTTGTCTTGTCGCGCGCGCGCGGCGAGGGATGACTTGGAAAAACTCAGCGCGGCGGCTCCGAGCCCTGCGCTCTTCAGAAAGTCACGACGATTCAAGATTAGACTCCTCGGTTGCGTAGTGCCGCTGGACGACTGTCATTTCGAACGAACGTGAGGAATCTTACTGGAATCGGTCGAGAACTTCGCGTACCTGGGAAGATTCCTCACGTTCGTTCGGAATGACAGCTTGTTCGTTCGCCTTTCTCGTTGCGATCGCCGCTAATGGCTTCTGGAATATCACGCGCTTGTAGGATAGATTAGGCGGATGCGGCCCGGCGATCACCGGGCAGTTAGGTGCAACTTTATTTGGAAAGGTGGACAGGGCGACGATGAATACGACACGGCGGCAATTTATGAAGCAGACTGGCGCGGGCGCGGCGGCATTGGGATTGGCCGCGGCGGGCATTACAGGTAAGGCCCAGGCTGCGCGGACGTATGGCATCTCGTTGGCGGGCTGGTCGCTGCACCGGACCATTGGCGAGGGCGATGGAAAAGTCCCGATGCTCGATATGCCGAAAATGTCGCGCCAGGATTTTGATATTGAGGCGATCGAACTCGTGAACCGCATGCTGGCCTCGCATACAGGGTCGTTTGGCGAACAGAAATCGTATCTCGACACGTTGGCGAAGAATGCCGCGGACAATAAGGTGAAAATCCTACTCATCATGGTGGATGGCGAGGGCAGTATCGGGAGTAAGAACGAAGACCAGCGCAAAGACGCGGTCAAACGGCATAGCAAATGGATTGATATTGCGGAGTATTTAGGATGCCATTC
>JAJDAB010000134.1 GCA_029262095.1 Candidatus Hydrogenedentota bacterium | reverse complement strand
CAATGCGAAGCAAGCTTCGCTCTGGAAAGCGGTAGCAAGCCACCGCACTCCATATATAAAAGAAAAAACGGCGCCACCGCTGCTACACGGTGACGCCGCTAGCGAAAACGCCGCTCCCTTAGGATGTAACCATCCTGGGCGTGGGCGTGAAGTCTGGGAACATGGATGCAATATCGCTGTTGTTTAGGCGATTCACCAGGATTTCCGTGAGAATGTCGCGGTAGTCGATGGTGACTTGAAGGTCGCGGCCCTGATCGAGCTGTCCTGGTTCCAGTCCGGGCCAATCGGCTAGTACACGGCCGCCGTCTATGTTTTGGCCCATGGCCAACATCATGTTGCCATGGCCGTGATCGGTGCCTCTGTTTCCGTTTTCGCCGACGCGGCGGCCGAACTCGGACATGCAGACTAACGAGTAGTTGACGCTGCCAGCCATATCGGCGTGGAACGCGGCAAGCGAATCGGCGAGGTCGGCCATGTTTCCGGCCATGCCGCCGTCGATTGGATTCTGGCTGGTGTGCGTGTCCCAGCCGCCTTTGTCCACGGAGATGGCTTCCACTCCGATGTCTGCCTTGATAAGCGCTGCGGTTGATTCCAATGAGCGTCCGAATCCGGAGTTTGGATAGCTAGCGCCGTCAGCGGGTTGGTAGTCGTCAAAATTTATTGCTTCTAGTTCGTCAATGGTTCGGAACGTGTTGTCTGCGGATACGCGCAGCAAATCGCCTGCTTGGTCGTACATCATACGCAATGTCGCAATGCGTTCATCGTTGGTGTCGCGTTCCCCTCCGATGCCGAAACTGCCGAAATCTTGAACGGGTAGGGACTGCGGACCGCCTTGGAACGAAGTAGGTAAGGCCTCGCTCATCGCGACCGCCCGGAGGACGGGATTCGGATCGGATGGATCGCTGGTGAGCAGGTGCCGTGCGACCCAACCGGTGAATATGCTTTCGTCGCGAGGCTTACCGAGTTCCATGAATTTCATCGCGTCAAAGTGCGAGCGCGAGGGGTCCACCGATCCGGTTGCTTGAATGGCGAGTAGGTCGCCCGCTGTGTAGGCCGGCATCAGGCTGCTCATCGCGTCGGAGAATCCGAAAAAGCCGTCGAGGTCTATGGCGCGGTTGTTTTGTCCGCTATCCGGTCGTGGGATGGCAATGGTCGGCCGTGCGTCGTAGTAGGCTTGTTCGCCGTGGGGCACGATGAACGAGAGGCCGTCACATCCGCCGCGTAGAAAGACTACGATTAGAACGTCGCGCGTTGCGGCGCTCTGGGCGTAGGCCACCTTGGGCAACCAGGCCGGCGCACCAATCATCGCAGCAAGTCCGCCACCGCCTGCGTAGAGAAACTTGCGGCGGCTCCACCAATTGTATTCGTTGCAACCCTGAGATTCACTCATCGCTTCGTTCTCCTTCAATACCACTGGAATCCGGGCGAAGCGAATGCTAAGCCCAACGTTTCTAATCGGCGCAGCAAATCGAGCGGATTCACACTCACATACTGCTGCATGGCGATGCGGTCGCTATCGCTTAAGAGGCCACCGTAGACCATCGAATCGACGGTATTCATCAGGCTATCCGGATCCGATACTTGGAAGTACTCATCGAGGGCGAGGCGGATGTCTTCGTGTTTGAGTACGACGTTCGATCCGTAGCGCCAACGAGGAACCAATAGACCAGCCCAGAATCCGGACGCGTCGGGATATCCGTTTGGCGGCGCCCAGTCGTAGGGGCTATGCCCCATCAGTTCCAGTGCGTCTTCGAGAAAATACATTGCGTAATCGTGATCGATCCATGCGTGCGTCGCACGAAGTGATGAGATTACAAGGTGATATGGCCGTTTTAGTTTCATCGGCGCTTGAGCCAACCATTGAGGCGCGAGCACCGCGCGCAACATCGATTTGATGTCGCCGCCCGTGGCGATATAAGCGTTTGCGACGTCGGCGACGAGTGCGGCGGGTGGGTTTTCACCCCAGAACTTTGTTGCGATTTTCCGGCCGATGAAGTTTGCGGTGATCGGGACCAAGTTGGGGTCCGTGGTCAGGATATCTAATACGGTTTCTCCGTCGGACTGACCGCCACCTGCGGGAATATCGTGGCCAAGGACGCGTTTCGCGCTGAAATCGTGTTTGTTTTCGCGGAACACGAAGTTTAGGTATGCGGGGCTCTTGCTGTCCCAATCGAAGGACCAACCAGTCAGGCATTTTGCGACGTTTTCCACGTCTTCTTGCGTATATTGATCGACGCCGAGGATGTGCAGTTCCATCATCTCGCGCGCGTAGTTTTCGTTGGGTGCTTCGTTCGAACTTGGATCGTTGTCCAAATATGCCAACATGGATGGACTGTGTGCGCTGGCGCGAAACATGGTGGTGAAATTACCCAGTGTGTTGGCCCGAATAACTTCACGATCATCGACCATTTTGAGCGTATCTTGCCAGCTCTTGTACAAGTGAATGTTCAAGTGGTCGGTCCAAAACTCGGCCATGCGTTCGTGCAGTTGCCGTTTGTTGTAGAGCGAACGCACGATAGTCGACGCGACAAACTTGCGACGGCGCCAGTAACTCGAACTTTCATATTCTTTGAATTCACGACCGGTCATGGTCAGAAATGGATACGGCGCTAACCATGGTCCGAGATCGGAGTTGTCGATAGCATCGGCGTTCAGGTGATGTTCGAGGTAGCCGTTGTACCCCAGCGTATTCGCGAGTTGCATTTCTTCTGAATTTGCGCCGAACGTTATGCGCTCTATGAGACGACGCGTGGTTGATGTTGGCGGCGCCGGTGGCGGACCTGGCGGGCCCGGATTTCCGCCCGGTGGAGGTGGTCCGGGGGGCGCTGGGGTTGGCGTTGTCGGGCAACCGGCGGCGAGCATCGCCATCAGCGCGCT
>JAJDAB010000133.1 GCA_029262095.1 Candidatus Hydrogenedentota bacterium | reverse complement strand
TGACGGTGTCATGGAAGTTGGTGCGCCGGTAATCGCCGCAGTCACAACGACGATCATTGCGTTCTTACCGCTAGCATTCGTGCCCGGCGTGATGGGCAAATTTATGGTCATGATGCCGATCATTGTGATTTCCGCGTTGTTGGTCTCCCTCGTTGAATGCTTGTTCATGTTGCCCGCACATCTAAATCACCTGCCGGATCCCAACAAACACCCAACACGATCCACCGGACTCGGCAGTCGTTTGCAACGGGCCCGCCGCTGGCCTGGCCACGCCCTTGAACGATTTGCGCACGTAGTCTACAGACCAATCGTAAGCCGAGCAGTACACCATCGATACGTCACGTTGTGCATCGCAGTCTGCATGATTCTGGTGACCGTCGGCCTCATCCAAGGCCAATACATTCGCATTGTGTTCTGGCCTCCCGCAGACGGAAACCACCTCCGATCACGAATCGAATTCCCCCCGGGGACTCGTGCCGAAATCACCAAAGCCGCTGTCGAAAGAACCCGTCAAGCGTTCGAAAAAGTCGCCAGTGAGACGAAGACCGTCAGCGGCGATCCGCTCGTTCGCACCTTATTCACGCACGTGCTCAGTGGATCGCCGAATGTAGGCGTGGTATCGATCGAAATGATCGAGCCTGGAGATCGCGGTGTGCATTCACAGGACCTGACGGTCGCCTGGCAAAAAGAGGTCGGACAGATTCCGGGAGTCGCGTCTCAGTCCTATCAGGAAAGCACGATCGGAATGGACGGCGCGCCAATCGAGATTTGGCTGCAGGCCAAAGAAATCGATGTCGCGAAAGCGGCGGCCGAAGAACTGAAAACCAAATTGCGCACCTACGATGGCGTCTATCAGATTGAAGACGATTTCCGGCCGGGCAAGACTGAAGTGCGAGTTCGATTGAAACCCGATGCACACTTGATGGGACTGACCCTCGCCGATGTCGCGGCCTTTTTGCGCACGGGCTACTACGGCGACGAACCGGAACGGCTCCAACGTGGACGCGACGATGTGCGTGTACGCGTGAGATACCCCCGTGAAGAACGCCAAACAATAGACGAGCTGGAGCGCGCACGCATTCGCACGCCCGAAGGCCACGAGGTCCCGCTCATGTCTGTAGCACACCTCGAATTAAAACAAGGATACTCAACCATCCACGGAACGAACGGCAGAAGACGTATCGCAGTCACGGCAAAAGCCGATATGAATCGCGCGAATCCGAGTGAAATCATCGCCGATCTAAAATCCGATTACCTCGATGGAATGACCGCGCAATACCCCAACCTCTCCTGGTCCGTACAAGGGGTCGAAGCGAGTAATCAGGAAACCGTTGGCGGTCTTCAACGCGGCTTTCTAATTGCTGTATTTGGCATTTTTGTTGTTATGGCGATGATATTCCGATCGTACATTCAGCCCTTGCTGATTGTGATGGTGATTCCCTTCGGCGTAATCGGCGCGTTCTGGGGACACATGCTCTTCGGTATCCCCGTCACACTCATCAGCTTGTTCGGAATTGTCGCGCTAGCGGGCGTCGTGGTCAACGACAACATCGTGCTCATCGAACGCATCAACGGATTATTGGCAAAAGGCACGCCATTCTATGAGGCCGTGTGCGACGGCGGGGTACGCCGGTTTCGACCAATTTTTCTAACAACGTTGAGCACGTCAATCGGCCTACTTCCCGTGATAAGTGAGACCAATCTCCAAGCCCAAGTCGTCATCCCCATGGCGGTATCCATCGCTTCGGGTGTCGCATTCGCCACGGTGCTGACGCTACTCTTCATCCCAGCAATGATGGCAATCTTCAACGACGCACGCCGCCTAGCCCATGTCGCGATTTACCGTCGCTGGCCAACGCCCGAAGAAGTCGAACCCGCCACGAGACGCGGCGCCCACCACGAAGAAGAGATCGTCGACGACGACGGCAACACAATGTCCGCCCCAGGCCCGGCCTAGCTTCTTCAGTTTCCCCCTTAGAACGGGGCAAGGGGGATGTTGGGCGTGGAGAAAACTTTCCGCGCTTTACTTCCCAACTCGAATCCCGACCATCAGCCCACCGGTAACGTCAGAGTCGGTCCCAAACTCTTCACATCGCCCGATTGCAACTTAAACAACGTCGTCAACAGACCGAACGTCGTCTTCGATTCGAGATCAGCATCATCAATATAAAACCAATGGCCTCGATATCGCACGCGCACAAACGCGTCCGCAGGCGGTGAGTTATCTGACGCAACACGGAACAATCCGCTCATTACTTCCGTCCAATCGAACGGCGCCCCGTCATCCTGCAGCGTTTTCGTGACCAAACCACGTTCAACATGAGCTTCTGGCGGTTCGACGGCCTGAGAAAGAAAATGCAATACGCCCATCAGCGACCGTGGACGAAGCGCCAACAAATCAGCATTCCCGTCATAAACGGATTGCGACAGTACAAATGCATCGTTCAACGAAGTGAGGCGCAGTTGACTCCGGAACGCCGATGCATCTGCGGCGTTGGCCTCGTCACCCTTAAAGCGCATCTCAAGATAGGCCGTCTCCGAATCCTCATCGACGCGCTGCAGAAAATCGACCGCACCTTTGATCTGTAGCCGACGCAACAGTTCCGTCGCATCCCGGAACACTTTGTACTCGGGCACATACGACGGCGTCGGCCCCGATGCGCCCGAGGCGTTATCGAGTCCGTTCATCTCTTGAAGACACGCGCGAAACACACGCGCGACACTCCACCCCGATTCGGAGAGCAGCATCAATCGGTCCAACGGAATCGGCGACAACAGTTGCGTCACAAACTGTTCACCCTGTAACGGGTTGTACGTAATCGTCGGACGCTCGTAGAACCCTACGCCAATATCCATACCCGACGAATCGGTATCCACGCGCTGCCGCGTAAGCGAGCCACCTCGATTGCCCGTGGCACGCCCTGTGCCACGTAGACTGTTCGCCGCATTGCCCGCGACCGCTTCGGCTACCGCTGAAGCACCGCGCGTTACACCGCCTGTCAACGTGTCGGTATCAGTAAAAGACTGTGAAGCCCCCGCCGACCACTCAAGGTTGTACTGCGTTGACACACTACTGATCTCAAGAAACAACGGCGTATCGCGATACTTCAACCGAACGAGATTCAATAACAACTGTTGATCGCCGGTCCGCGCGATCGCCTCGTTATAATTAATCCGCGCGCCACGAACCGCCTTCGGCCCCACGGTATTGCACGCCGAACATAGCGCCAACACGATCGCGCATACTCCAATAACCCGATTCATAAAATACGTTCCCGTAGTCACTTAGCATCAAAAGCACATTATTTCAGCCTAAAACGATCCGAGCAAACGCGCAGCCCACATCATAATTGTCATTCCCGCGAAGCCGGGAACCCAGAATGATCACAAATGACTCTGAGCTACAATGCGGTGTTCCAAATCGATGGGAGAGGCACGCCGTGACTCGTCTTTGGTTCGCGCTCGCGGGAACAACGCCATGCGCGCGGGCGTTGCCAACACGAGGCCCCAACAAAACCGACAGGATTCCTCCTCCTTATGTCACCAATCCAAACCGTGCTCGTCTACGAAGCCCTCGCCATTACCAGCCTCGTAGTGTTTGTCTGGTTATCCAGCCTCTACTTCCGCGACGCCAGCCTGGTCGATCGATACTGGGGCGCCGGTTTTGTCATAGCGGCAGCCGTCGCGTTCGCCGTCACAACCGACGCTGACCCACGCCGTTATCTCCTCCTCGGCATGGTGGCGATCTGGGGCACACGCCTATCCCTCTACCTCACGAAACGCAATTGGGGCCACGGAGAGGATTATCGTTACCAATCCATGCGTCGGCGGAGAGGCGATTCGTTTCCGCTGATAAGTCTGGTCACGGTATTCGGGCTTCAAGGCGCACTCATGTGGTTTATCGGACTCCCCATAGCGTTGGCGATGGCTTCCGGTTCGCCCGAACACCTCACACCCCTCGATTACATCGGCGGAGCCATCTGGCTCATCGGATTCACGTTTGAATCGATAGGCGACGCACAACTCGCCCGCTTCAAAGCCAATCCCGAAAACGACGGCAAGGTCATGGATCGTGGCCTCTGGCGCTATACCCGCCACCCCAACTATTTCGGTGACGCCCTCCTCTGGTGGGGCATCTACATCACTTGCGCCGCAACGCCGTACGGCCGCTGGGCCATTCTCTCCCCCATCGTCATGACGTTCTTCCTCATGAAAGTCTCCGGCGTGCCCATGCTCGAACGCCGCCTGGAAAAGACCCGCCCCAAATATGCAGACTACGTAGCGCGGACCAGCGGCTTCATCCCCTGGCCACCAAAGCGGGCATAGCAAATTGCGGAGACTTCACGAATGCGCGGACACCACTCACCGAATATCTACGTAACGAAACTCATCACGGTACTGTGTCTCCTTGCGACAGGGATAGCATGGGCTGGCTCCTCGGTGCCAACCGCATCGCCACGATCGGTTGGCATGTCGCAGTCGCGACTAGACCGCGTGACCGTTGCGATGCAGCGTTACATCGATAGCAAGGAAGTGCCAGGTGTCGTAACCTTGATCGCGCGGCGCGGCAAGGTCGTTCATTTCGAAGCGCAAGGTTCGCGTTGGGTCGAAGAAAATGCGCCGATGAAGAAGGACACAATCTTCCGTGTCGCATCCATGACGAAACCCATCACCTCCGTCGCGCTCATGATGCTCCACGAGGAAGGACACTTCCTGCTCACGGACCCCATATCGAAATGGATGCCAGAATACGCTGAGATGAGGGTCGCGTTGCCCGCGGGCGGCGAACGCGTAGGCATTCCATATCGCACCGTCGCATCCGACGTACCGATTACCGTGCGCCATATCCTTACGCACACAGCCGGGTTCGCGAACAGTTATCGCGGCCTGACCCAAAGTCAGTACCTGAAAGTTTCCCAACGCCAATCGCCCGACGAAACGGTCGGCGATTTCGTCACGCGTATGGCGTCCTTGCCACTCAATTACGAGCCCGGCACGGGTTGGGAGTACTCCCGAGCCACAGACCACGTCGGCCGTTTGGTCGAACTCATCTCCGGTCAGACGCTCGACGAATTCTTCAAGGATCGCATCTTCAAACCTCTCGGCATGAACGACACGCACTTCTATCTCCCCGAGGCAAAACTGGATCGGTTTGCCGCGCAATATACGCCGAACGAAAACGGCACCATCAAACTCGCCGACGCACCTAACACCGACAGCCGGTTCGTAAAAGAACCGCACGTGTTCTTCATGGGCGCAGGCGGGCTCATGTCGACGGCGACCGACTACTGGCGCTTCCAACAAATGATGCTCAACGGCGGCAAACTAAATGGTAAGCGCATCCTCGGGCGCAAAACCGTCGAACTCATGACCGAAAACCACACCGGCGACCTGCCCATCTGGCTCGCCGGACCCGGCTACGGCTTTGGTCTTGGCTATAGCGTAGTCACCGACCGCGGTGCCGCAGGAGCTATGACGTCGGAAGGAACCTTCGGCTGGGGCGGCGCATTCTGCACCTATTTCTGGGTCGACCCTGTCGAAGAAGTAGTCGGAATCATGATGACCCAGGTACGTCCGTACACCCATCTCAACATCCGCCAAGAGTTCGCCGTATTAGTGAATCAGGCGATCATCGATTAGACAGATAAACATCCCCCTTCGAAGGGGGATCAAGGGGGATGTAACACCCCGTCATTCCCGCGAAGGCGGGAACCCAGATCCCCGACCTCTCGCGCTAAACGTTTCATCCACAGCCAACGTCAAATCGGTCGAATTAGGGGTACTTCCGTCTCGCACGCCGTGAGACCGCACCAAAGGAGCAGCATCATGTGGGGACGCCCGTTACTGTCACTAGGTTTAGCACTAAGTATTTG
>JAJDAB010000132.1 GCA_029262095.1 Candidatus Hydrogenedentota bacterium | reverse complement strand
TCTGACGACACAGACAAACGCAATTTGACGCGTCCGGTAATCTCCCTCGGCTCGGCGAGTGGTTCCGTTTGAAAGGTGAGGACATCCGCGCGGCCACTCACTTCGCGTTGATCGAACGGTCCCGCCGGTATTACGAGGTTTGCTCCCCCGTGCGTCGGGACTGGATCGGCGGGATCATATCGATACATCAGCCGTAACGGCGCTGGCACATCGTTGGTCAATTTGCCGCCACCCGCGAGATAGAACGGGGTATCCTCCGTTTCGAACGGTGGCCACGAATCGGCGGTGCGCCACTCGTTTCCTGGCGCGTCCTCATCCTCCACATCGCCAAGGGTGTAATACCGCACCGTGGGTACATCCATCGGCGAATCAAGAAGGTGGTGCTTCAAAAACGCGAGGGAGTCACCGTTGAAGTCGTGGTTGTAGTTGTCACGCAATGCCAAATCGCCCGGTTTCTTAATGACGCCGTGGAGCCATGGCCCGATGATGAGGTGTTGTTTCCCGCGAGATCCTTCGCCACCACGGTGTTGGCGCGACACAAAACTGTCGATCGTCGACTGTTGAAAAATGTCCCACCAACCGCCCACGTGCAATGCGGGGGCGGATACTTCCGCGACACGCGCGTCTACGTCGAATTGTTGCCAGTACGCGTCGTAGTTCGGGTGCGCCTTGTACTCGCCGATAATGTGATCGCTACCCTGATCGTCGAGCCACTGCTCAACCATCCTCTTGCGCAATACTCCGCCTTGGTACGACAACGCACCATAATGTCGCGAGGCACCGACGATGATGACTTGCGCGTCAAGCGGTTCTCCGGTGCCAGCCAGAAGTTGCGATGAAATGGCCAACGCGGAAATACCGATGGTGCCAATCCGGCCGTTGCACCAAGGCTGTTCCCGCAACCAGTTGAGACAGTCGACACCATCAGGATGATTACCCCAAGCGTCGTTAGCAAAAGCAGCATCGTCGCCCTCGCTGTCGTGGTAGCCCCGTGTTTGTTGTGCGACAAAGGCCATGCCTTGCGACACAAAAACAAGCCCAAACGCTTTCACCCCGTTGATATCGTAAATGGATCGCGCCAACACGACCGGAAACGGCCCATCGCCCTCGGGCAGAAACACATCAGTCGCCAATATCGTCCCGTCGCGCATCGGTACGTCGTGCCGGATCGTGCGTTCGGGTTCTTCGGCTAAGGAGGGAACAAGCCCAACGAGTAGCCACAAGATTAGCAACAGCGGCAATGTACGTCGCATTACGATTCTCCGAAACGAGTCCACGTCAGCGCACCGCGCCACCGTAGAAATACCACCCAAGCCCTATCGTGAAAATGAAGCACCCGTACAACGCATGCTCGATCGAAACGAGCAAGGTCGATCGAGACTGCGCATAAGTCGACGCGAACAATAGACCACCGACCATGGTCATCACAACCGCAAGGACATTCTCGAACACGATATGCACATAGCCAAAGGCGATCGTGCTCATCGTTATCATCAGCCATCGGTGTTGGAAAAGAGATTGATAACGATGGAACAGAAACGTTCGGTAGATAATCTCTTGCGGATAAACCGAGAACAGCGGGTATAGAATCATAATCGCCAGCCAGAGCACTTGGTTTCTCTTGAATAGTTCGAATAGCCGATCCGGTTCGAAAAAGGCAACAGCGAGTCCAATGAACACTGCGCTTGCCATGAACAACGGAACGATTCGGCGCATCGAAGTTGTCACCCCTGCGCCGCCCCAGAAGGACTTTCGATCGAAAGAAGTATCGCGCAACAAGGCAATCGTACAAGCGGTAGCAATGAGCACGAGTGTTGGGATCATGGGAAACGGGATCGCGTCGAAGAAATAGAGCGTGGGCAGGCCGACGAACAACAGCCCGAATTCGGCGGCGAGATACCACCGCCGCACCGCGGACGATTCATCCGCGATATTCCTAGTTGCAACTTCGACCGTCAATGCCCATCGGCTCCTGGATCACAAGCTTTTCGCGTATCGCACTTTGCGTATTGTAGTGCGATTTGCCCGGCAGGTCTAAGCGGTACGATCAGGCAATGACCGCCCGTCCTGCGGCGTGCTACACTCACTATAACGAACAATTATTTAGGCCGCTCATCTTGAGCGAACCGAGCCGGTTTTTTGGTGTCTAATGTGCTAAATTCCATCAGCGCGCTTCATGCAAGCAGTCCAAGAGGGTTGCGCGCGTGGTCTTGCTGACCGAAAAGGGCCTGGAGTCCGATGCGGGATTGGTTGACGAATGCCGCCGCGGCGATTCGCGTGCATTCGATGCGCTCGTCAATCGACACAAAGATCGCGTGTACAACGCGGCCTACCGCTTCTTGGGTCATCATGAAGAGGCGGCTGATGTATGCCAGGAGGTGTTTGTTCGCGCATACCGGGCTATCGAAACATTCGAAGGCAAAGCGAAAATATCGACATGGCTCTACAGCATCACGCTAAATTTGTGCAGGAATCGTGTACGTGATTCAAAACGAAAGGGCCGGGACAAAGGCGTATCATTGGAGATGATGCAAGAGAGCGCGCCGGGTCGAACAGAGATGGTTAGCGGCGGCGGAACAACGCCGAGCGATAAGGCCATTCGTGGCGAATTGGAAGCGGCCTTGAAGTCCTGTTTGGAAGCGTTGCCGGATCACTATCGCATGGCATTTGTTCTGCGTACATACGAAGATTTGGCGTACGATGAAATCGCTGAAGTGATGGCTTGCCCGACTGGAACGGTCAAAAGCCGATTGAATCAAGCAAGGCGCCTATTGCGCGATTGTTTAACGGATCACGAAGTGTTGTAACAAAAAATTATGAGTGACACGAACGACATACGGGATGAATTCTCGCCGCTTCTGGACGACGAGTTGACGTCGGACGCACGCGATGCCGTCGAGGCGAAGCTGGCACAGGATTCGGACCTCTTGCGCGAACTCGACGCGATGAGGAAAGTCGACTCCTTGTATCGTGGACTGCCTCCCGTCGAAGCACCATCGGACATGGCGGCCCGCGTGCGGGATCAATTAAATCCAAAGACCAACGTAGTGGCGCTCCGTCCGCGCGGTATCTCACGCAAGGTCTACAGCGGTCTCGCAGTAGCGGCCATGTTCGGCATCATGGTGGGCGGCGTAGTGATACGACAGACGTTGGTCGAATCACCTCAAGCGGAAGACAACATGATGGCCTCCGCGCCGTCCGTAGCCGACATCGCGGATGACGGGCTATCTAAACAGGGATCGGGCGCCGCGTTTGGCGATGAGCGTTCAAGCGATTTCGCCCAGGAGGTTGAAGCCGAGACCGATCGCGCTGCCGTGCGGGAACGGGATCAAGGCGCACGCGAAATGCCGCTCGAAGAAAGTGTACGAACGGAAACCCGCACACGCCGGGAATCGTTCGAGAACGCACCGGCGGCGGAAACCGTGGCGCAAGCGATGTCAGAAGAATTCGCGGACAAAGAACTCAAAGGCGAAGCAGCGGCCAAACCGAAGGCCGCGATCGTTCCGGCACCGCCTCCGGCGACACCTTCGTCCGGTGGTGGCGTGACAGCAGGCCGCGGTGGACGTGGCGGAAGAGGCGCTCTTGGCGGAATTGCGCCGACAGCCGTGGCGGCAGATGCCGATTCCATGGATGCACCGAGCCATGCAGAAGGACGATTAAGTCTCGCAAAAAAGCGAGATTACACAGTCGAACGTATTGCTGGCCGCGTCTTCGAACAACGTGCGGATGGATGGTACGAACGTGGCTACAACGATGAACCCACGAAAGTCGTACCCCGCGATTTGAACGCGCTCGCCGAGCTGGTAACAGCGATCCCCAATCTAAGAGACATACTGCAGCTAAAAGATGACATCGTATTGAAGCAGGCAGACAAATGGTATCGCATTCTCGCCCCGGCCAAAAAATGATTGGCGCTTAGGCTTTACCCACTTCACCCGCGCGCGTCAGCGCGATCTTCGTGCAAATCGGCCCAATGGTCTCGAAGAATATGCTCGTGGCGGTCACCGTTGTAAGCACACTAGCACCCACTGCGGCTGCACGCGGAAAGTCGAGCTCGACCGCAAGTTCCCCGAACTCCTGATTCAGGATTAACGCAAGTCCAATTGCTACCCCCGCCTGCGACAGAATGCCCAGACCGACATTTTTCTTCACAACTTCCTGCACATTCCCCAGTGCGGAGCCAATTCGCGCGCCAAGCAACAGCCCAATTGTGCGACCCGCGATATATACGAGGCCCACGAAGCCCAGTGACGGCAGCGCACCGATTTCGAGATGCGCACCAGCCAAACAGAAAAACAAAATAAACATGAGCGGCATGACATTGGTCAGCGGAGCAGTAACATGATTCACGAGCGATTCGCGGCGCGTGTTCACGAGAATGAACCCGACAATCATGTTCGTCAAAATGATCGAGAGATGCCAACGCATCGACAGTCCACTGACGAGGGCGATCGTGCCAAACACGACGGCAAAATACTCGGCCGGCGACTGCAAGCGACGCACGATTTGGCAGAACACGACGCCGATTACGCCCCCAACCACGAGACTCAGCATCACTTCACGGCATGGCTCGACGAGCGCCGGGAGAATGGATTCTGCCTCGCCCGTCGCTTCGGCCGTGAGCAAGCTGCGTGCGCAGCCTGCAGCGACTCCGCAAATGATGATAGCCAGACCCACATC
>JAJDAB010000131.1 GCA_029262095.1 Candidatus Hydrogenedentota bacterium | reverse complement strand
AAGAAACATGGGCAATGCCTATTCACAATTAGGCGGAAAGTCCAATTGGTTAGCCTCGATTGCTTGTTATAAGGAAGCGCTAAAGTCGTTCACAATCGAGAGATTTCCGGATGAATGGGCGTCAGTACATAATAATATTGGGAATACGTATGCGCAACTTCCTGCTAACAAAGCGGGTTCCAATACAAGAAAGGCTATCCAACATTACGAACTAGCTCTTGGTGTATACAGTCTAAGAGATCATCCGATTCACTGGGCCATGACCCAACGAAATCTCGCGCAAGCTCACCTGAATCTCCCATCTGGTGATTCTCGCGATCGAGATGTTCAGAAAGCGATATCACTCTTCAGGAGTGCATTGAGAGCATATGCGCCGGAATCGTACCCGCATGAAAGGGTCTACACCCAGATAAAGCTGGGTAATGCGTATCTGGAACTACAGGATTCCAACAGAAAGGTCAATCTGGAACGGGCACGTAAATGTTTTGAGCGCGCCGTTGATGTCTGTTCTTCTGGGAATTCGCCTCAACTAGGAGCAAATGCTCAGCTACACCTGGGAGTTTGCTATTGACTTTGTTAAGCGAATTCGGCCTCCTAAATTCGCCACATCCGAGCGTGTACTTTGACAACGCTCTTACTGTTTTTACTGAAAGCGAATTCCCAATTGAGCATGAGATAGCGAAAGAAGGATTGCGGGCGTCACGAATTCTCGCCACACAAGTTTCGAAAAATCCGCCCCAAAACGTCTAAGCCAAAAAGTGTGTGGACATTCATATCAGGCCAAGGCTTATCCAAAGATGTTTCCGTCACGGCTCTTCAAGATGGTGCCTAGGCCGGTCATGATTCGCTCAGACACCTCTACCGACTGCACGATAGAGTGTCCAAGTTATTCCGGCAGAATCTTCCGCGTATCGACATCTTTAATAATGATATCCCGGAAATCCTCCGGCGGTACTTCATCCAGTGTTCGCAAGAACGCCGCGAGTTCCTCCACGTCATCTTCCGTGATCGTCATGCGCAACAATTCCGGATCGGCGTTACGCAAAGTGCCCGCTTTCGCCATTGCTGAAGCACGAATTTTTTGTCGAATGACATCTTCCAGAGTTTCATACGCGCCATTGTGCATGTAGGGGCTGGTCTTACCGAGATTCCGGAGCGGCGGCGTTTTGAACGCGCCAAGCTCGGATTCATCATCGACGTGCGCAGCGCGGCCAAGGTCCGCGACGTTGGCATCCTCCTTCGTGGCGCGGCCTGTGATCACAGAATCAGCGTCCAACTTCGAGAAAGCGCCATCGCCATGGACCCCGTCATATTCCATCTGCGCCACGCCGGTGTTGTGAAACGCGTAGTCGGTGAAGTGGGGGGGATGGTGGCAAGCCACGCAGTTGCCGATCTTAGCCGTTTCGTCCTCGCCCGGGACACGGTAGAACGTCTTAAACCCCTGGTATACCGTCTCGTCCCAAGGCTTCGGCCACTTCACCGATAGACGTCCTTCCTGATTTCCCAATAATCCAAACAACCGAAACGAAAACTCATCTGGAGTATCTGTATCCGCCATGCCCGCATTAACGCGATTCAAATACGCGAACGCGTCATACGGAGCCGTATCCGTCGTCTTAAGCGTGCCCACGAAACTCGCAAGCGCCTTCGCCACGAGTTTTAACGTGTCGGCCGGGTTGGTCTCAGCGAGGTCAGCGTCGAACGCCCGCTTGAACTCTTCAACATACGTCCCATTCGCGAGACCCGCGACACCGGTATCACCTTCGAGCGCATTCTTAATCTCTGCCGACGATTCATCCTGCTGCGCATCCGTCCAGCCGTACTGGCGAGCAAGCAATTTCGCTTCAATCAAGGTCTCCAACGAATCGAACTCACCATCATGGTTAAACGCCATCGCATCCGCAGCGTCGAGCAGAGTCGGCGTATTGCGCAAGGTAAGGTCGCGCCCCCCCCCACGCGAAGGAATGATGCTTCGCGAAACCGAGTCCGAATACGCCCGCTCGCCCTTATAGTTCTGATGGGGAACATGGCACGTCGCACAACTCACAGTGATGTTACTACCCGGATTGTTGAATCGGATATCCTCGAACAAGCGGCGGCCGAGTTGCTGCTCATCAGTCAACTCGACTTCAACCGCCGCTTCGCCTCGCCCAGCGATAACGCCACTCTGCTGCGCCGAAGCCAATCCAGCGATCCCCGCCAACATCAATACCGCCGCTGCTATACGAGATGTGCCCATGTCTGCGCCTCCGCGTTTCACATCATGACGTGCGAAAGAGTTATCGATTGTTATCGCGATCCAGTTTCCTCCCCATCGAAGGGAGAGGATCAACGTGGGGGTGAAACCGGCCTGTCATAGCCGGCTTATTCCGAATACGTGAAGTTCGCTTCAGCCGAGCCATTAGCAACCGTAAGTGTCGCCTCCTGCTCGCCCCAAACCTCATGCCACGCCACCAGCGTGTATTCACCGTCCGGCAAACCGTCGATGGAGAAATGCCCGTTCTCATCGGTGACGCCAAAGAACGGATGTTCCATCGCAAATACATAGGCCGTCATCCACGGATGGAAATCACACTTAATTTTGACAGCCATCTCCGGTATCGGAAATTCCCGTTCGCGAACGCCCGGCTTCGGCTGCGAAATATTAAACACCTTGTTTTTCTTCGGGAAGCTGCGAATGTTGTGAATCGTTTCATCACTGTTCTGAACGTTCAACGGTTGTCCCGCGCGCATACCAACGATATGCGGAACATACATGCAACCCACCTGGTCGATAACCGCAGGCTCAGACGGTAACGGATAATCGCCTTCCGGCGCGTCTTTCACATACAAGAACGTGTGTTGCACGCCGCCGTCCTCACTCACCACACGAAGTTCGGAAAGGGTCGGTTCGCCACCGTGAAGAATCGCACACTTCGGATCGGATCGATCCGTCTGGATGACCGAACGCTCGGGGCGCGGCCCATCAAACGTTACCCTTCCATGAACGCCCGATGCGGATGCGGTTTCCTCGGCGGGTGCCGGTGCTGGTTCCGCTTTCACAGGTGCTGGTGTGGATTCAGCGGCAGGCTCGGCGACTTTTGGCGCCCCGCCCTCCGTGGGTGCCTCCGCACTTTCGCCGCCACAACCACCAAAAACGATCATCACGGCCAACAACGTCGTACCGAGTACATTAGTCTTCCAGTGCTGTTTCTTCATAATCCCTTCCTAGTAAACGGGTTACCGCATTCGCGGGTAATTCAACTGCAATCGCGCGTCCACCGCACAGATACCCACTACTATCGGAAATCTGAGACCAAGTTTCAAGCCCGATTCCCGGCGACGCCGAGTCCATTCGCTAGACTTTCGGCTGTATCCTGGATACCATTTCCACGTGATGAGACGCATAATCCTAGTAGTGGCGATTGCTTGCGTGATCGTAACAGCCATTTTTTTCTCTTCCAACTACCCCGCCGACCCCGCCATGGCTGGATCCAACCCGGATTCAAACGAGTCTACTGGAGTTGAAAAACAGGTTATCGACAACGTTGAGCTGATGGAACTGTTGTTCGATCCCTACTATGTCGACCTACGAAACTCGCTCAAAACCCCGCCAGAGGGACGCAAAGAGTGGCGTAGAGTCTATATCGCGACCTACCGCCTGGCCGAAGTCACCAATCTCCTGTTCTCTCGCGATGGCGAAGACTACATGAAAACCCCGGAATGGAAGGCGCTCGCCCTCGAATCGCGCAATGCAATCGAAGAGGTAGGCGAGGCCGTTCGAAAACTCGACTATGACCTGACCAAGAGCCGCTACATCGCGTACATCGAAACGTGCAATAATTGTCACTCGGCTTTCGAGCTGGAGGAACCAACCGTTGTCGACCCGTTTATTGTTCCGAAGCCACAAGAAGATGGTCCGACGCTTTTCTAAAAGGAGCCCAGCGAGATGATTCGGATTGCCAGCGGCGCATTGATGTTGATGGCCAGTTCTGCGGCTATCGCCCAGAATGACAAAGTCACGTTCTACAAAGACATCGCGCCGATCTTTCAAGAGAATTGCCAGGAATGTCATCGGCCTGCCGGCACGAACTACGGAGGCATGATAGCGCCCATGTCGTTGGTGTCCTTCGAAGAAGCCCGCCCCTGGGCGAAGGCCATCGCCAAACAAGTGAAGTCCCGCCAAATGCCGCCCTGGGATGCCGCCCTAGAACACATGGGCACGTTCTCAAACGAACGCGTGCTCACCGAGGATCAAATCGACGCCATCGCACGATGGGTCGAAAGCGGCACGCCGCGCGGTAATCCAAAGGACGCACCAAAACCGAAGGAATTCAAAAACACCGGCGGCTGGATGATCGGCGAGCCTGACCTCATCGTCCCCATGCCCGAGCCGTACGCCGTCGGCGATGATGTCGATGATTTGTACGCTGCGTTCTATGTCGATCTAACTGACGCGGAGTTGCCGGAGGACACGTGGATAACCGGATTTCAATGTAAGCCCGGTAGCAAGATCATTCATCACTTCAATTGCCATCTGCTAGAACCCGTCGACGGAAAGCTTCCGCCGACGCAAGGTTTCCCGGATACCGACAAAGGTGAAATCGCGCCGCAGGGCGCGGGCCAATACCTCGGCGGCGTATCGTCAGGTACCGATGCCAACGTATACCCGCCAGGATTCGCGCGCGCATTCAAACGCGGTTCCCGCGTAACGTTCGATATCCACTATCACAAGGAAGCCGGGCCAGGTACCGGTGTAATGGATAGATCTGAAATTGGATTCAAACTGTCCGACACCCCCCCGGAACGAATTCTCGGTGCCGCTGGAACCCAATTCAATTTCGCCATCAACATTCCGCCAAAAACGAAAGACTTCCAGCTCGGGCCAATTTCATATACCTACAGCCAAATGACGGACATCATCGGCCTGATGCCCCATATGCATATGCGCGGCGCTCGGGCCAAGTACGAAGCGTTCTATCCCGACGGAACCAGCGAGGTCTTGTTAGATGTCCCACAGTATGACTTCGCTTGGCAGACGGTCTATTACTTCAAGGATTTCAAACGCGTACCGGCGAAGACACGCCTCGAATACACCGCCTGGTACGACAACTCCGAAGAAATGGCGGACGTACGTGGATTCGATCCCCAACAGACCGTAACGTTTGGCCAAAAATCCACCGACGAAATGATGATGGGATTCGTCACGAGCAGTCCCGTGCCCAAAGATTCCTCCGGACCGTAACCTATGCGTAAATCGCTTATCACGTGCGCGCTGTTCGTGGCGCTCGCTGCACCGCAAGTTCACGCGGCGCTCGAGTACGACGTTCGGCAAGATGTCATCTACGGCCACAAAGCCGGCATGGCACTAACACTCGATGTCGTTACGCCCCACGCGAACGGCAATGGCATCGGACTGCTCTGCATGATGAGCCGCGGCTGGGCATCGTCCTGGACGCCTACCGACGAAATGATGCGACAGTCCGCCATCTCAAAAGGACGGTTCGCATCCGTCGTGGAGGAAGGCTTCACCCTTTTCCTCGTGTGGCACGGAAGCGCGCCCCAATTCAAAGTACCCGACGCCGTATCCGACATGCGTCGCGCCGTGCGATACATTCGGCACAATTCGAGCGAATTCGGCGTCGATCCAACAAAGTTGGGTGCTTTTGGCGCAAGTGCCGGTGGACACTTGGCCCTCATGTTAGGGACGACGGCCGACGAGGGCGACGCCGAATCCGACGATCTCGTAGAGCGCGAAAGCTCCCGTATCGCTGCGGTCGTCGCTTACTTCCCGCCCGTCGACCTGCGAACATCTGTCGGGCCCAATCCCGAAATCCCCGCGCTCGAATTCGATGCTGCATTAGCCGACAGCGTTTCGCCAATACTACACACAACAAAGGACGACGCACCCGCCCTAATGGTCCACGGCGATCGCGATGAGGCCGTTCCAATAAGCCAAAGCGAAGATATGCACAAAGCACTCAAAGCCGCCGACGTCGAATCCGATCTCCTCATCATCAAAGACGCCGGCCACGCCTTCCGCGGACCCAACGCCGGAAAGGCCGCCGCCGCACAAGTAGACTGGTTCAAGAAACACCTGATCGACTGAAAAGATTCAGTTCATCCGTCTATACGAACTGCGAATTCAAGACGGGATTACAGGATGAACAGGATAATGGAGCATCAAGACCTAACCGAAAGAATCATCGGTTGCGCTTACAAAGTCTACAACACGATGGGTTTCGGATATCTTGAGTCAGTCTATGAACGCTGCCTACTGATCGAATTGGCAAAAGCGCGGATGGAAGCAAAATCTCAGGTTCCCATACAAGTTAAGTATGAGGACCAGATTGTCGGAGATTTTGTCGCAGACGTCATAGTCGACGGGTTAGTCGTTCTCGAACTCAAATCCGTTCGAAGTCTAGTTCTGGCCCATGAGGTGCAACTCGTAAATTACCTAACATCCACCGGATTGCCCGTGGGCCTACTGATCAATTTCGGTGAACAGCGAGTAGAAGTCAAACGCAAGGTCAAAGATTTGCCATCAGCGAAATGACGAAAAGACAACGAACCTGCTTGCCCGTCGACAATAAAAACGGATGAAAAATGAGTCGCTAACGCTTCATTTTTCTCTTCTGTTGTCTTCTTTTGGGGGAAATGCCCCGCCTGCTATGTAAGCTTCCCCGGATTTGAGACAGGATGCAGGTTGAGCCAGCTAGAAAGTTCCATGATTCTCCAATCCTGTTTATCCTGTTATCCTGTCAAAATGCTCTTCCAGGCCATTGAGTTCGTATCCCGCCATTGAATTCAAACTCGAAAATAGCTAGCTGGGAATGGACTCTAGTCCTCCTCGCTGTTGTCGCGTCTCTGCTCCTCGGCTTCAGCAATCTTGGCGCACCCAGTCTATGGCACGACGAGCTGGTCCAAGTCTTCGTCGCCAAGAATGCGCTCGAAACCGGCGTTCCCCAACAGCTCAGTGGCCGCTTCTATCCCAGTGGACTCGTCTACAGCTACCTACTAGCTGCGTTCATAGGCGTTTGGGGCGGTTCGGAAACTGCCGTAAGGGCACCGTCCGTCCTGGCGGCAGGCGCGAATGTGTTGCTCCTATTTCTCCTACTGAGGCCATTACTGGGCCGTGCACCAGCGCTCGTCGCTTGTTGGATGCTCGCCTGTTTTCCGTGGAGCGTCGCATGGTCGCGTGAAGCACGATTTTACTCGCTCCATCAAACGACCTATTTAGCGGTACTACTCTTTGCATGGCAAGCCATGGCCGCAACCACTCCGAAGACAATTATTCGCAACGCATTGTTCGTGGCCGTCGCATACCTTGGCGGTGTCCTAACCGCGCTACACTCCGCGTTGTTTACCGTGACGGTCGGGATCAACGGCGCGATTCAAGCGCTCACCGATCGAAAAATGCGATCCCGAGGTACCGCCGTTTTCGTGAGCGCTGTACTCACTGGTGCGATTACGACCGTCGTCTACTTCGGATTGTTGCCCCAAGCCGATTACGATGCGATTTTTACCGAGGGAGGCATCGGCGGCGTGACCGCCAATCCGCAACGCGATCCGCAACGCTCCGAACTCGCGTTCTACTTCATTTTTCTCGCCTTCAATCTGAGTACCGGCTATTTGATCCTCGCCGCGCTCGGATTCGTGCTCATGATTGGCAAAGAACAACGACGCGGATTCTACATCGCGCTCGCATTTTGGATACCACTACTCGCGCTGACCTTCGTCATCGGATACCGCCGCTACCGATTCATGTTTTTCGCGTACCCGCTATACGTCGCCGCCCATGCATACGCGATCTGCTGGCTGACCCAATTTGTTTGGCGCGCACGAGGACACGCGTTCAGAAGCCTCATCGCTGTACTCATCGTCGCGTTCGGTCTGCGAATTGGAGTCTCCACGATCAAACTACTCTCATCAAGCATCGACGCCGCTTCCGGGGCCGACGTCACCCTCGCTCGACGTCACCCCCAATGGCGCGAGCCATGCCATTATGTACGCGACAACGCACGCTCTGAAGATGCCGTGCTCTCCGTGACCTATCTACCCGCCCTCTACTACGTCGGGCGTTGCGACAACTGGTTCCCCAGCCGAATGCTCCCCTGGGAACACATCGATTCCGGACTCGATGGCCTGAAGACTATCGAAGATCTGCAGGCATTTGTCGCCGAACATCCAACGGGCTACTTCATCGCGGAACGCCGCCGCTTGCAAGATGTCCCAAAACTCCACGCAGACTGGTTATGGATAGAAACACACATGAAGAAAGTGCCGAGAGCCTCGAACGAAGACATCACGGTCTATACTTGGGGAATTGAGAAAGAAAAATAAGATGTAATTCCGTACGACGTGGCAATCTCGCCATTGGAATTAACCTTCTCTATACCGTGCGCGAATACTGAATGCCCCGGTCAGGCTGATTTAGATACGCATCAAAAACCATCGCCACATTGCGCACGAACAGCCGACCTTGCTTAGTCACCTCGATGCAATCGTCGCGAAGGCGAACGATTCCGTCCTCTTCCAAGACTTCGAGATCAACCGCTTCCATTTCGTAATAGTCATTGAACGCGACGCCGTGTCGTTCTTCGAATTCATTAAACGAAATCCGTCCATTGCACATGATCGCCTCAATCGTCCAACGGCGAACGAGGTCATCTGTAGAGAGCGCCCCGCCACAAGTTGTCGAGAATTCCGTTTCTTCCAGCGCACGGTAGTACTTCGCCAATCGTTTCTCGTTTTGAGCATACGCCGCACCGATATAACTGATAGCTGACGGGCCGATGCCGATCATTTGCGTATCGGCAATTGTCGTATACCCCATAAAATTGCGGTGCAGTCGACCGTCTTCCGACGCAATCGAAAGTTCGTCGTCCGGGCGCGCGAAATGGTCCATCCCGATCGCGCGATAGCCAGCCTCCACGAGCATACGCCGAGCCATGTTGATGAGCGCGCTCTTAATCCCCAGGTTCGGTAAAGCACTCGCATCCATTTTGGCCTGATGCTTGAGCCGCTCCGGCAAATGCGCGTAGCTGTACACTGCCAAGCGGTCCGGCG
>JAJDAB010000130.1 GCA_029262095.1 Candidatus Hydrogenedentota bacterium | reverse complement strand
ATTCTGTGTCACGCCGAATTCCGCCAGATTGAATTAGAACTTAACGCCGACCCGACTCAATACAATTCGTTCGATCGCATTAAGATTGCCGCGCTTGAGTCGCTTCTTTTCCGCGTGAGCGGCGCGCACTCGAACATTTCGGGCACGGTTTACACCCGAGGCGGAATCTACAACCAGCACGGCGGATCAGTGTCCGCCTCCGATATCGCCGGATCGACATTTGGTGGATACGACTTCACCAACACCAACGGCAAGATCATTCAAGACGCGGCCTCCGGCAACATGAGCCAAGTCTCATTGCTCCAAGCGGGTGTCGACGGAGAAGGCTTGTTGGAGCAGTTCGCGAATCTCTATACCGACTACCCGACCGACGGTTCGCAACAAACCGATGGTTCATTGCCCAATTCGTTTCCGGCGCCATACCCAGACGACGATAACGACAAGGTTGTCGATGACGCCGAGTTTACGCCAATCGTCAACAGCGCCGAAGGGGCGATATCCGGCGGTGTCATTCACGGCGTACCCCACGGGTCTACATACGCCGAAACCGGCCTACCCACGTCATCCAACTCCGCAGCCACCGACATGTCCGCAGACGGTCATTACGACGGAAACTTGGTCCTCGTAGGCACCGACGCCAATCCGATCGTCCTCGACGGTAAAGTTACCGTCAATGGCGACGTCCTAATCGCGGGCAAAGTCGAAGGCTTCGGCCAAATTCTCGCGAAGAACAACGCCTATGTCGTTGGCGACGTAACCTATAACGATGCGCCTGGGGAATTCGGCGTATCGGCGAGCGGCGTTGAAAACGGCCTCGCGCTAGTCGCGGGCGGCAGCATCATGATGGGCGACTACCTCACCATTCGCGGCAAACAACACACCGACGACACCGCGAAGTATCCGGACAAAAGCTTCAGCATCCACACCCGGGACGAACATGTATCCGGAACGAAATCGAAAAACGGCACGTCGCAAACCCTGGACTACGGGTATTTCGATCCCGGTGCCACAGACGCCGGTGGATTTGAGACAGACATGGTCGATCTCTCGGGCAACGTTGTGCCGCGGCAAGGCCAACAATACAGCTTCACGACGTCTGAATTAATGTTATTCAACAATCTAGAACTCGATAAAGCGGTGGCGGATCCAACGTACAAACCTAGATTCTACGGGCTTCGCGACAGTCAACCTGACAACATTTTCGTCTACGACTCGCCGGACGAACACTCCGTGCGCTATGACGAATCCGGCGGCGGCGTTCAATCGCTCGCGGACTACATCGCGGCCAACAGCCTCGACGCGAACATCTTAACCAACGCCACGTATCACTATATGAACCCGATGAGCAATTGGATTGGCGAAGACGATTTACGCCAGATGTGGTGGGACGATGAACAGTCCCGGCCCTCCAGTGGTCAAGCATTTCAGTTCGATGGACTGCTCTATAGCAACAACGCCATCTTCGCGATTTCAAGCAGCCGATCGCGGCATAAATCATATTCCGACGGTCGCATGGACATTCGGGGGTCTATTATTTCGGCAGATCTCGGGATGCTCATCCCCGGCAATGGCGGGAGCAACAACGGTTTGATGATGAACTACGACCCGCGCGTACGCCGCTTCTTCGAGATCGAAGACACGTCGCAGGTCGGCTTCACGCGTTTAGTATTTCGGTATCAATAGCGAAAAGGGGCCACCTATGATCCGATGGGTTAGCGCAACGATTCTAGCGACGGCACTCATCTTCGGCTTGGCAACACCGGCCGAAGGGGACACCGTAATGCTCAAAAGCGGTGTTCGGATCAACGGAACTATCGTGCATCAAGACGACGATACTGTCCGTATCCGCATCGGCGATCGCGAACAGACCTATCCCGCAACAAAAATTGCAGTGTTGGAGGAAAACGATCACACGGGGAAGCTCGACCCGGCGGAACTAATTAGGCGTGGCGAACAACGGGCCGCGGAATTGTTTCGCGAGACCGGCCTCACCGCTGACCAGCGCCGCGAAGTAAAAGAATTAATGTACGAACTTCAATCCACCGATTCGGACATTCACGACAACGCGAAACGTTCGCTCGTCAAATTTCACAAAAAGGTGCCGCTGCACAAATACTTTGCGTGGTGGTTGCCCGGCCTTTCACCGCGATTTGTGCCCGGCGTTCTCGAAATTATGGGCGAAATCGCCCCCGATCGGGCGGCGCAAGTCGCTGCCTCACACGTCACAGACGCCGACGCCACTAGCCGCGCCATGGCACTCACCGTCCTCGCAAAGACCGCCGGACTCGAAAAGCTCGATATTATCGCCCGAGGTGCAGTCGATCCTGAATCAGAGGTTCGTATCGCCGCTTCACGCGCGCTCGGACAGATGAAAGCAAGAGAAGCCACTCCACTACTTATCGAAAATGTCGATGCACCGGATCCGCATCTCGTAAACGTCGCGCGTGCTGCCTTGCGCCACACATGGAGCACCGACACGCGGCCGATCGATTTTGAAACGAAAGCCGATTGGCAATCATTCTGGGATCAAAAAAAGAGCACTGTTGAGTCACCGCTTACCCAAGTCGCCATGCTCCCACTCGTAGAGCCCGGCGCCGTCTTCGAAGACGAGTAAGGCGTAACAAAGTAAGAATTCACCGTTACGTTCGTGGGGCGATCGTATCGATTGATTATCGAGCACCATTGCTATGAGTCCGCTCGGAAGTATGGAGGTACGCCATGAGATATCAAAAACGGAATCACCAAGAAGGTATGGCACTTGTCGCGGTTACGTTGGCTGCGGTCATCGTCTTCGGCGCTGTGACCCTCGTGGTCGCAAAAGTCCAGACGAATAAACGGTTCACCGATGTAACGGTTCAACGCGCAGTCGTAGACGAAGCGGCCAAATCCGGTATCGATTCCGCGATCGCTACGCTCTGGCAAGCCTACGTCACCAGCAACGGCAACACGACCGGCAACTGGGCCTCCTACCGAGTCTTCCTCAACAATTTCCCAATCGCAAATAACGAAGATCTCGACCACAGCGGCGGTCAAACCGGCAACGAAAACGACGAAAACGGCGATGGCAACTTCGAAGTCGCTAACGCGACCGTTCTGGTCGATACTGCCAACGTAGTCGAACTCGCAAACAGTGCGTTCGTAGATTCGATTACCGTTAATCGGACCGATGACTTGACAGGCACCACGCTGACGATTACCGCCCGGGCCAACTACGGAACCGAAACACGCACGGCGATACAAACCGTTCGAGTGGCCGGACTCCCGTTCGATGGCTTTCAGTTTGCCGTACTCGCGAATAATATTTCATGCATTATGTGCCACGCCGAGTTTCGGCAAGTCGATTTAGAACTGAATACGGACCCAACCCAATACAATTCGTTCGACAGAATCAAAATCGCATCGCTCGAGTCGTTACGCCTCAAGACGGGCGGTGCGGATTCGAATATCGCGGGCACGCTCTATTCCCGAGGTAACGTTATTGATCACTCAACAGCCCTTCCGCTCTCCACTTCGGACATTGCGAATTCGACGATGAAGGCCTACGATTTCACCAATACCAACGGAAAGATCGTGCAAGACACCACATCCGGCGATATGACTAAAGTAGACATGGCGCAAGCCGGCTTAGATGCGCAGGGCTTACTCGATCAATTCTCGAATCTCTACCAGAACTATCCAGCCGATGTCGCCTTACAAACAGACGGCCCGCTACCCAGTTCGTTCCCGGCGCCGTTTCCCGACGACGATGGTGATCGAGTCGTCGACGCATCAGAGTTCACGCCCGTCGTAAACAGCGCCGAAGGATCAATCAGCGGTGGCGTCGTTCACGGCGTCCCGCATGGGTCAACATACGCCGACACATCGTTGCCCTCCTCGTCGAATTCCGCCGCAACCGACATGACTGCCAATGGTCACTACGATGGAAACCTGGTTCTCGTCGGTACCGAGTCCAACCCGATCGTCCTGGACGGCAAGGTTACCGTTGCGGGCGATGTAATGATTTCGGGCAAGGTGGAAGGCTTCGGCCAAATCCTCGCTCAGAACAACGCGTACGTCATGGGCGACGTAACCTATAACGACGCACCGGGTGAATTTGGCGTCACCGCAAGCGGCACCGAGAACGGCCTCGCACTCATCGCTGGCGGCAGCATCATGATGGGAGACTACCTCACGATTCGCGGCAAGAACCACACCCAGGTCACCGGAAACTGGCCCACCAAAGGTCAACGAATCGATGTTTCCCAGGCCAATGTTAATGGCACGGTCTCCAAAAACGGAACATCGGAAACCGTCAATCGGGGATACTTCGACGCCGGCGTGATCGACGCTGGTGAATCCGACCCCAATATGTTCGACCTAAGCGGTAACCAAGTTCCGAGGCAAGGCCAACAGTACAGCTTCACAACTTCACAGCTGCAAATCTTCAATCAACTCGAAGTCGACAAGGCCGCTGCCGATGCATCGTATGTCCCTCGTCTGTACGGCCTGCGAGACAGTCAACCCGGAAACATCTACACCCGATCCGGTTCCGATGGATCGAGTCACTATGATTCCAGCCGTGTTTCCACCCTCGCGCAATACATCGTCGCACAGGGATACGACCCGAGCATCATGACCCGGGCAACATACCAATATATGAGCCCGATGAACGCATGGATCAGCGAAGAGAACATGCGCGAAATCTGGTGGGACGACGAACAAGCCCGACCGAGTAGCGGTCAGCCATTCTCATTTGACGGGCTGCTCTACAGCAACAACGCCATCTTCTCGAACACGCGAGGCAACGGTTCGCACAATTCGAACACGTTCGGACGAATGAACATTCGCGGCGGCTTTGTGTCCGCTGACCTCGGAATGCTTATTCCAGGAAACGAAGATGGCGACCCAGGCCTCTATATGAACTACGACCCACGCGTCCGTCGCTTCTTCGAAATTGAAGACGTATCGCAAGTCGGTTTCTCACGTCTGGTCTTCCGCTATCAATAACCGAGAGAGGAAACATTCGATGATTCGACAGATCGCCGCAATTGCGGTCGCTAGCCTTGTACTAGGCTTCGCTGCCGTAGCAGACACCATCGTTCTGAAAAGCGGTGTTCGCGTACACGGCAAAATCCAATTCCAAAACGAGGAGACTGTCCGCATCAGTATCGGCGACATGGAACGGACCTATCCCGCGACAAACATCGCACTCGTGGAAGAAAACGAAATGACCGGTCACTTCGATCCTCAAGCCGCCCTGGAAGACGCGCGCAAGCGCCTCGCCGACCTTGAGCGCAAGACCGGCCTCGACGTGAAACAACGTCAAGAAATTGAATCGCTCTTGTTCTCAATGCAATCGGAAGATTCGGAGATCTATGATCGAGCGAAACAGACCATTCTGAAATTCCACGAAAACACTGCCCCACTCAACAAGTACTTGCCCTACGCCATGCAAACCCTCGAACCGAATCTCATCGCGGGCGCACTCGATGTCTTCGCGAGTATCGACACATTTCTGGGCGCGCGTGCCGCGCGGTCGCATATCACATGCCCGGCGCCCAACGGTCGCGCGATGGCACTCACCGTATTCGGCGATGGTGAATCGCCTGACCGCGCCGAGATCCTCGGGCGCGGCATGGTCGATCCGGACTACAACGTCCGAATCGCTGCCGCCAGATCACTCGGCAAACTGAAAGCAAAAGGTGCAACGCCACTGCTAATCGACGCTGCAGGTTCCGGTAACCCGCGCCTCGTTGTAGTGGCAAACGCCGCACTCAAGTCGATTTGGAACACAGATTTCGAAAGCCAGGACGAGTGGCAAGATCACTGGAACGCCAACAAATCCAGCGTTGACCAACCATTGGTGCAATTGGCCATGCTCCCGCTCGTGCAACCCGGCGAAGTTTACTCTGCGGAAGAGTAATCCCCATCGCTTACGGATAGATGCGGCTAAGATGGCCTTCCGTGTAGTTGGTCCAATAGATTTCGCCGTCGCGAACCGCAAGCCCCCAGATGTGGCCAGTTTCGGTGACTACAGTTTCGATTTCCCCACCAGCCTTCGGCCTCCGGCGGATTGAAGATTCCGCCGCAACACGGCCCGAATTAAATGTAAGATCCGTCCAATAAACGAAATCGTTATCAAGCGCTACTACGCTCGGCCCCTTCTGGCCCTCCGCCACGACCTCCTGCGCCCCTCCGGATTTGCGCGCGCGCAACACTGATCCCTGACCAGGCCGCAAGTCGGTCCAATAAACGCCGGAGTCATCGACTGCCACCCATGTTGGATTCTGTTGATCGCGAGCGACGGTGTCTACCTGACCATTCTTGAAGTCATACCGCATCACTTGTTTCTTCGCACTCAAGTGATTCGTCCAAAATACATAGTCTGAATCAACAGCTAGGATAAACGGACCGCCTTGTCCTTCCGCAAGCGTTTTCTGAGTGCCACCACCTGTGGCCACGGACATGACTTTGCCTGCATCGGCAAAATAGAGCGTCCAATACACCTGCGAACCGAAGACCGCGAGTCCACTTGGCCCACGCCCACCACGAAACTCGGTCTCAGTGACAACAACCTCGGGTCCGCCCCGCTGCAACCGCTTAATGATCCGCGGCCCATTCATCCAGTAAACATATGAGTCGCCACTGTAAGGTTCGGAATCAAGCGCGACTCTCCCGATGTGCGCTTGGTTCTCAGCGATTGTATTTGGCCGACCACCAACGCGCCCGATCCGCATCAAACGTTTCTCACCACGCACCGAACAATAAACGTGGTTTTCGCCCACGACGACGTCAGAAGGTTGCTTGAGTCCCTCGACCAATACTTCCGCTTCGGAATGTGCGCGCGCGTTCGCAACAATCGCCGCAACACAGAACACAGCCCAAACACGCAAGATTTGGAAACCGTTTCTAGCCATAATTCAGCTATACTACCATGGAGTAGGCCGGGCGGCCGCGGGTTGTTTCGGCGATTCGAGGAAAGTCCGAACTCCACAGGGCAGGGTGCTTGGTAACGCCAAGGTGGGGCGACCCGACGGAAAGTGGCACAGAAAACACACCGCCTACGTCCTGCGTTTCGGCGCGGGGCCGGTAAGGGTGAAAAGGTGCGGTAAGAGCGCACCAGCGGTTCTGGCAACAGACCGGCTCGCTAAACCCCACCCGGAGCAAGTCCAAATAGGGGAACTATGAAGTGGCCCGCTTCGTTCCCGGGTAGGACGCATGAGGCGTGCGGCGACGTACGTCCCAGATGAATGGTCGCCCATCGTACATCTCACGATGTGCGGGGACAGGATTCGGCTTACAGGCCTGCTCGCTGTACCACGATGCCGGGGCCGGAGCGATACGTTTCGGCCCCGGCGCCTTTTGTCGCATTGCGCGCGCATTCCCATCCGCATGTCATTCCGAACAGAGTGAGGAATCTTCTCGAGTACTCGCGACAAATCGAGGACCCAGGAGAATCCCACGCGGGAACGAGAACAACTAGCTAGTTGGCAGGTTGAAGTAAGCCGTATACATGCATTGGTATGCGAGATGACTGGAAACCAGCGCTCTTCGCTTCACGTTGTGGGCGTATCGAAGCGCCGGACCCAACCCCACTTCGTCCTTCCCGCGCAGGCGGGAATCCCAGGCGTATCGTAGTCGATCTCGTCCTCCCGCCTTCGCGGGCATGACGATGGAGAGCGTCCGCACGTAATGACCTCGTGTTATTGAAAGCGTCCAGAATGAATTCACTGGCTGGATTAGCGCATGAAACAGCTAAACCTGATCTAGTTGAAAGATCCTCCATTCTGACACATGACTAGGACGCACCACCCGCCGGCAAAAACGCATCCGTATAGATATCACTCATGCTCGCGCCCGCCAGAAATACGCCGCGCTGCATCGTCTTGACCAAGTCTGGGTGCCCACATAGGTACACGCGATAGCCTCCGAGATCCGGCAAAGTGGATTCTACGTACGCATCGATTGCTTGTATCTGAATATTATCGTCGTCCCCACCGGCTTCCAACGCACACGCATAGTAAGAAAAGTTGTCATGCTTCTCGGCCAATGCTCGCAACGCATCCACCAAGTACAGGCCGTCCGCCGTCACGCTTCCATGAAACATGTGGATAGGCGCGACATGCCCTTGCCGCAACGCGTCACGAACAATGCCGTACAACGGCGCAAGCCCAGTCCCCGTTCCTGCTAACACCATCGGCTGATCGGGCGAACCCGGCGCATAATAACAAGCGCCTTGCGGGCCGATCAGCGTCAGTTCATCCCCCACGTTCAGACCATCATGAATCCACGAACTGACCTTACCCCCCGGCATCAGCAGCACATGAAACTCGAGGAACGAGTCCAACGCCCCCACGCTCGCGATCGAATAACTCCGGACATCCCCCTCCGGACCGACGATGTTCATGAATTGTCCAGCGCAATACTCGATAGGCTCCGGCGGCTCGCAACGCACACGAACAACTCGCTCATTGAGCTTATCGATCTCAATAACGCGCGCCCGATGCTCTCGTCCCTTGGTCCCCGCGAGGTCGAGCCACAAGTCTTCCGCCGGCACCGCGCAACACGAAAGAAAGAAGCCCTGCGCGGCCATCGTATCCCGGAGCCCCTTTTGCGACGCGTCAGGCGGCGTCCCCTCGACAGCCTGCACCATGCACGTTTGACATACACCCGTGCGGCACGACGACATCAGCTCAATGTCATGCCGTTCCAGACAATCCAATACAGTCTCATCGGCGACACACTCATACGTGTCACCGTTTACATGAATGCTCGGCATGGACTGCGAGCTAACGGCTCAACACATCATCGCGCGTCGATTCCGCGACAGCGCCGACCTGTTCAACGAGATCTTCCGCTACGCCCATGTCCCGCAACGTACCGGTCAGATTTTCGATCACGGCGTCCACGTGCGAATCGTTCAACCCCTTTTCCAACAGATGCGCGTGCCCTTTACGCATGTCCATCCCGGTGTAATTATTCGGTCCACTGAACGCCATCGTCAGAAACCCTTTTTGCTTCGCGGCCTGCCTTTCCATGTCCGTGCCTTCGAAGAAACTCGAGATGCGGTCATCCTTCAAAACCCGGCGATAAAACAGATCCACCGCCTTATCGACCGCCGCGTCTCCCCCCAACTGCTCATAAAGTGAACTCATATCAACGCTCCTAATGCCTTTGTTTAACCCAAAGACTATATTATGTATTCTGTATGCATATTTCAACCTCCAGCATCATGACCAATAATCGAACCGCCAGCAACCCGCGAGAAATCTCATGCAACTGACCGCTTACACCGACTTCGGACTACGCGTTCTCATCTACCTCGCCTGCTCCGACGGCCCCGCCACCGTCGCTGAGATTGCGGAACAATACGGCATTTCCCGAAATCACTTGGTCAAGGTTGTTCACCGGTTAAGCCAACTCGGCTATATCAATACCGAACGCGGCCGGTCCGGAGGCATCCACCTCGCTCACGCACCCAAACGGATTCGACTCGGGGAAGTCGTGCGCGACCTCGAAACGAACCGCGTGATCGTCGAATGCTTCGCACCCGAGACCAACACCTGCCCCATCGCCCCCGTTTGCGTTCTCAAAGGCGTACTCCAACAAGCGGAAGCGGCGTTTCAAGAAAAGCTCGACGAATACACGCTCGAGGACGTAGTAGGTGAGCGCGAACAGTTGGCGCAAATCCTACTGCCCAACAAGAATTAAAACACAATGCGCACGTCGCAAAGATCGAAATAGTTCGTGTAGGATTAGCTATCATATCGAAAGGTCAGCGGATTCAGTGTCCCCTCTCTTCAGGGATGAATTAGGGTGAAGGATCACTTTCGCCAACTGACCAACACATATGCAATGAGAAAAAATTCACGCAAGGAGAATTCAATGCGCACAACAACTAGATTCCATTCGGCCTCTATGATCGGATCAATAGCGTTCACGCTCATCGGCGCCGTACAGGCATTCGCCCAAGATCACGACCACGGCCACAAACGCGAGCCCGGCAAAATCCTAAAGCCGGAACAAGCCGCGATCCTGCTCAGCGACATGCGTGTTGATCTCGAACAACCGGATAAGACGCTTGATTTTATGGCATTGAAAGACGGCGACGTCGTTGCCGATGTCGGCTGCGGAAACGGATTCTACACGCTACGCCTTGCCGAACGCGTCGGTCCTGGGGGCAAAGTCTACGCGCAAGATATTCAACAGGGCATGCACGACCAACTCGCCGAAAGAGCCAAAGAAGCGAGTGTGAAAAACATCGAACTCATCCTCGGCACCGAGACCGATCCCCAATTACCGGAAGGAGATATCGATTGGGCGTTACTGGTTGACGTCTATCATGAATTTAGCCAGCCCAAGCCGATGCTCGAAGGCATAAAAAAAGCCCTCAAACCCGGCGGCAAAGTCGCCCTGCTCGAGTACCGCGCTGAACAAACGGATGATGTCATGCCCGCCTTCATCCCCCGCGACCACAAGATGACTATCGAAGAAGTGATGAGCGAATGGTCCGCCGCGGGATTCACGCTCGTCGAACGACGTGAATTCCTGCCCGCGCAACATTTGTTCGTGTTTCAAGCCGGCGACGGCGAATCCAAACCCATCGCGTGGGATTCGGAATCGCGCATTTACCCCATTGAAGTCGGCACGGTCGTCAATCCTTCAACGTTCGGAAACTTCGTCCATTTTGCTGGACAACCCAAACCAGATGAATTCAAACAATACGCGAACATGGGCGTTGAGACAGTGCTCAATCTCCGCACCCAACCCGAGGTCGACGGCCTCGATTTCGATCAGCCTGCAGCCATCAAAGACGCAGGCATGAGCTACGAACACGTCGGCATTCGCGGCGAACCGACCAAAGAACAATTGAACAAAATCTTCTCAATCATTGAGGAACACGAAACCGCGAAGAAACCTATTCTCCTCCATTGCGGCAGTTCGAACCGCGTTGGCTACATCTGGTCCATGTACCGCGCCACACGCAACGGCGTGCCGATCGACGACGCCATCGCCGAGGGCAAAGCAGCCGGATTGCGCGCACCCGCATTGGAGGAAAGTGCGCGCAAGTTAATTGGCGAGAAAAACTAGGTGCTCGCCGAAGGGAGGGCCGAGTTCCTCGAAGACATGCGAAGCAAGTCTGGGCTTGGCCGGGTCTCCGGAAAAAACGGAGTTTGGATCAAACTCGATTACTTAGATCGATACACTGTTCTCGCGTTCCCCCTCCAGACAGCTCCCGATCTGTGCCGAGACTCTTTCCGGGCAGACTATTCGCGGCACCCCTATCCAAATAACTGTTTTCCTTTTCGCCGCCCCCACGCTAAACTCTGCCTGGGAATAAACACGCGGCCCAGTCGGCATCGCCGCCGTGGCTTCGCATATCGTCCCAAACTGGTTGGTAACCAGGGTTCGAATCCCAACGGGTTTCGCCTCGCCGCCCAGCGGCAACGCAGCATGCCGGAGGCCTCGCAGGTTTAGACCTCCGCCAACGGCAGGCGGGTGGCCGGGCGAGATCCTAATTTGAAAGGCCGCTAGCATGGAAGGTGTATTCGCGCTACTGTTGATTTTCGGTGTGCCGCTCGCAATTTACGTTGCACTGCGGAAGCTGTTCAAACGGACCGTCGTGTTCGATCACCAACAGGCGCTTCGATTCCGGAGTGGAAGACTTACAGGCATCGTTAGCGCCGGGGCCTACTTGTATTTGCCCTGGTTCACAACGCTCGAAGTCTTCGACACAAGACAAAAGGTCACTTCGCTCCAAGGCCAAGAAGTTCTTACTAAAGATGCTGTCGCGGTAAAAGTGTCGTTGGCCATCGCGTACAAGTATGCCGATGTAAGGAAAGTGCACGAGTCTGTCGAAAACGCGGAACAGGCCCTCTACGTAGAAGCCCAGCAGACCTTGCGTGCGATCATCTCGGAGGTCTCTGCCGAAGAACTGCTCGAGCAACGGTCGGATATGTCGGCGAAAATTTTGGAACGCGCGACACCCGGCACGGAAGCCATCGGCGTCACGCTGATTGAGTGCGCAATACGAGACATCATGTTCCCTGGCCGCCTAAAAGAAATGTTCTCCCAGGTCGTTGCCGCCCGCAAGGAAGGCGAAGCTGCGCTGGAACGCGCCCGAGGCGAATCCGCCGCGCTCCGTAACCTCGCCAACGCAGCTCAACTCCTGAAAGACAATCCTGAACTCATGCAGCTCCGCCTAATGCAATCGTTGCACGAATCGAGTGGGCATACCGTTATCATCGACTTCTCGGGCCGCCAGTCGCTCATAACACCCGCGCATGAAACGGAATCGAGTTGAGACCGGACGAGACAGCGCATGACGCACAAGGAGTCTTCGGAAAACAACTTGACGATCTACCACAATCCCCGCTGTTCGAAGAGCTGTGAAACGCTAAATCTCTTGGAATCACAAGGGGAAACTCCGATCGTGGTCGAGTATCTCCGGGATCCCCTCAACGAAGTGCAGCTACAAGAGTTACTTTCGCTTCTTGGTGTGCCTGCGCATGAAATCGTGCGATCGGGCGAGAAGGAATACCAAGAGCTGGGCCTGTCGAAAGACTCGATCGATAGCGAAATCGTGGCTGCTATCGCACGATACCCCAATCTCATGCAACGGCCAATCGTGGTGAAAGATTCAAAGGCCGCAATCGGTCGGCCGATAGAAAAAATTCGGGCACTGCTTCAAGGCTAGACGATGCCGAACGCTATTGTATCGGAGAATATTCAATGAGCATGTGCGAAAAGTCTAGCGCGATTTACGGAAAAGTTCTATACTGATAGCGAGAACGATTGTCCTCTCATCTCGTCCGATCGGCTTGGAATTGCGATTACCGCACCAGCCATCACAGAAGGAGGTCACACCATGCCAGTCAGCCCCGACTTCATAAAAGGCGTCGCTACCTCGGTACTCATCGTCGTTGTTGCGTTTGGCGGATACCTCGCCCTGCAATCGCAGGAGGAGGAACCGGTCGAAGAACCGCTCACCGTACAAGAACGGTTGGCTCAGATTGAGCCGGAGAAAATTGAAGCCGCCCGCGAACGGCCGGAACAGGCCTACTTGCAAGCGGCAAATGAAGACCTGCCGCCATTCCTCGCGTTCCTCGACCACGATCTGGACATCACAGACGAAGTCGTCGAGGAATACATCAGGGTTTTCGATCGCCTCAAAGGCCAATTCCCCGCGAATACTCCGAAAGAAGTCGTCAGCGCGATCTTCACCGTCCATAACGCGGAAGCAGAGATCGGGTACATGAAGTACATGGACGCGATGCGCTATCTAACCACCGGCGTGGCGGTTCCCGGAGGACGAAAGACGCCGGAACAGGTCATGGAAGCACGCCTAGCGCCCGGCCTCCGACCGTCAAATGATTGCGGCATTGTCGCAATAGAGGTGTACCAATCCATTCTCGCTGAG
>JAJDAB010000129.1 GCA_029262095.1 Candidatus Hydrogenedentota bacterium | reverse complement strand
CCTCAATCATGCGGGCACGCTCGAACGGCTTGGCGTGCCGCATTCGCGCATTTGGTCTGACGCCTTTAGCGATGACGCGTATTTCATGAAAAAACTGGGTGAGTTCGTCGACTCTGGAAAAGTGAAACACAGCGCGCGACACCTCACCGATGGCGCGAAAGTGAAGTGGTCGTCGAAAGCATTGCGATTCGGCGAAATGCTCGCATCCGACATTCGAAAGGATCGACGGATCTTGGGCCAAATGGACCCGGGTTGTATGGGCATGTTGAATGCCGTCATGGATCCTGCGAAGACCGGCGCGGTCGGGATGCCGATCGAATATTTAAATCAATCAGACTTGTTGGCTGAAATGAGTTTGGTGGACGATGACGAGGCGCAGAATCATCTCAATTGGCTCATCAAAAAAGGTGCTACGTTTGAATGGGGTACCGATGGGCGCACCGAACTCGTGCACGGCCAAGTGATGTCTCAGATGAAAATGTACTCCGCGGCCAATCGTATCTATGACCGATACGGATTGAGTGCGATCGGAATTCCCTACCAACTGGGCCTCGTGCGGAGTTGTCCGGCGTCGGACTTGGTCGAGGGGATGTTGAACAACGTCGACCGGCCCACGGTGCGAAGCCTGGAAACCGGTAAGCCGGTTGCGAAAGGCGATTGCATTCCGCATTTCAATGAAGGCGATCTCGGATCGGCTATTCCGCAAGTCTTGATGCACGATATTTACAGACACAAGAAGATGGCACCCGAGACAACATTGCACGACGTGCGATGGGGCCGCGAATTCGATGGCCGGTTCATCTGGGTGCTATTGATTTCCGGCGCTGCGCCGCCCGCACATTTCGGCGGTTGGAATCGGACCACCGTCCACCGGCAACCGGACATGTATTTCCCACTCGGCGGCGGCACCTGTTCTGGCGTATCAAAACCCGGAACGATCACCTGGGCACGGGCTTGGGAAAAACCTGGCGAACTCGGACTAGACTGCGGCGTAGGCGAAGTCGTCGATCTGCCCGACGCCGAAGTCCAAGAACGCCTCGACGCCACCACGCCCGTATGGCCCATCGCCAACGCACACCTCCCCGGCTACGGCCGCGACGAATGTATGGCTACCCACATGTCCAACCACATCACCATCGGCTACGGAAACATTCTCCCCGAACTCGCGGCAACCGCACTGAACCTCGGCTTCAAAGTGAGGGTAGGCGGAGATCATTGAACACGGATGACACGGATTTGACGGATCCGCACGGATCGATCTAAGACGCTTCTAAATTTCATACGGAAATCTTCGAGGAGCTTGTCCCTCCCGTACCTCGTGCAAGTGGTCCACTATCTGGCGCGCGTACGTTGCACGGTAACGAGTGGAAACCGTTTAACGATCTGCGAGACAAAGGGTATTTTGTTGACGCGGTGTTGTTGAATCGGTACGCGGATTGGACGGATTTGGCGGATTTTCGCTGAGTCTTGGTGAATTCTACGTCCGTTGTTGCGTATTCTCTATTTTAGTACCCTAGGACGCAAACTCAGTCGCTTTCCTCTAATTCGTAGTTTCGAACGCGATGAAGAATTAGAGGAGAACGAACCTGGCCTTAAGTCGTCGATGCGTGGATGGCCGACTTCAAGCCAAGAAGGTGCCGATGTCGTTGGAATGGTTAAAGAGTATTGCTGATCGGGTGATCGACTATATCCTGAGGCGAAGGTCGCTTGTCTTCGTGGTAGTTGTGCTCTTGGTCATTGGGGGAATTGAGATTATCTCTGGGCGATTCATCACGGACTTGGTGTTCGCTTTGTTAGAACGATTCGGCATGGTCCTCGACCCACCGAGAGAGGTCCATCCTCTCTACGGCGTTGTGTTAATAGTTATTGCCGCGGCGCTCTTTGTCTTCGACAGACTGTTCCCGAGTAAAGAGCACGTCCTGGCCGCAACCACTATGCGCGAAATCGCCACGGAAATTGGACAAGACGATCATCCGACTCCAGCGCTGTCGGAGGTCGTTCGCTTAGTGCAGAATTTGAATGCCGAGTCGCAGGAGACCTCAGCTCGGGAGACGTCGACTGGTCCTCCTCTAAGCGATTCGCCTGACGTATCCATTTCGCATTTGCCCGTGGCTCCGGAGCACTTTGTTGGGCGGGAGGCGGAGTTAGATCTGTTGGGTGATGCGTGGGCGGACTCGGGTACGAACGTTATCAGTATTGTGGCGTTTGGTGGGGTGGGGAAGTCGGCGTTGGTGGCGCGTTGGTTGCAGGTGTTGGCTCAGGACAATTATCGGGGCGCGCGGCGGGTATTTGGACATTCGTTTTACAGTCAAGGTTCGCGCGAGACGAGTGCGGTGTCGGCGGATGCGTTCATTGAATCAGCGCTTGAGTTTTTTGGTGAGGACGCGCCTCACACCGGGTCGCCTTGGGATAAGGGTGTTCGCTTGGCGAAGCTGGTGCGTGCGGAACGGACGCTGCTCATTCTGGATGGATTGGAACCGTTGCAACAGCCGCCGACTTCGGGGGATCCGGGACGGATCAAAGACCCGGCGTTGCAAGCGCTGGTGCGTGAGTTGTCGGGATTGAATCCTGGGCTGTGCGTGATTTCGACGAGGGAGAAGGTTACTGATATTCCGGGGATGCCTGAGATCGACTTGGAGCAACTGTCAGATGTGGCTGGCGCTGCGTTGCTCAAGGCGTTGGGTGTCGAGGGCGGGGTGAAGGAACTCGAGCAAGCGTCCAGCGAAGTTAAGGGCCATGGTCTGGCGCTTACACTGTTGGGAACGTACTTGGCAAAAGTCTATAAGGGCGACGCGCGTCAGCGGGACAAAATCGAGTTGTTCAAGGCGGGCAAACGCCAAGGCGATCACGCCCGGCACATGGTGGAGAAGTACGAGCAGTGGTTAGGCGAGGGGCCGGAGGTTTCGATTCTTCGGCTGTTGGGCTTGTTTGATCGCCCTGCCGAGGATGATTGTATCGATGTATTGCGGGCCGAACCGGGTATTCCGGATTTGACCAGTGCGCTCGTGGAGTTGGGCGAGGAGGACTGGCGATTCGCGTTGTCGAATTTGCAGGATTGCGGGCTTCTTGCGAGGCCGGAGGCCGGTTCCGGCGAGGCAGTGTTGGACGCTCATCCTTTGGTCCGTGAATATTTCAAGGATCAGCTTAACGACCGATTCCCGGAAGCCGCGCGGGAGGCGCATCGCCGGTTGTATGAGCATCTAGAACAAGCTACGGATGAATACCCCGACAATCTTCAGGACATGATGCCGCTCTACCATGCCGTGGCTCATGGTTGCGCGGCGGGCTTGCATCAGAAAGCATTAGACGACGTGTATTACGCGCGAATCTTGCGAGGCGATGAATCCTTCAGCGTGAACAAACTCGGTGCGATTGGCGCTGATTTGTCTGCGGTGGCCTGTTTCTTTGATAGGCCGTGGGATAAGGTGTGCGAGGCAATTACCGAGAAAGATAAGGCCTGGGTTCTAGGTTTGGCCGGTTATCATCTTCGCGCGTTGGGCCGGTTGGACGAGGCGGCTCAATCGATGCGTGCGGGCTTGGAGATGCGGATTGCTCAAATGGGCTGGAAGGATGCCGCAATCGGTGCCGACAACCTTAGCGAGTTGCACCTGGCTTCGGGTGCCGCGGGCGACGCCGTTCGGGTGGGGGAGCAGAGCGTCGAGTTGGCCGACCGCGGTGGCGACAACTTTC
>JAJDAB010000128.1 GCA_029262095.1 Candidatus Hydrogenedentota bacterium | reverse complement strand
GACGTTGCGCCAATTCCACCGCGGTCGCGTGCAAGCTCTCGTTGAGTAACGCGTTCCGAGCGGCGACCGTATTAATTGCGTCCGCGTGGGTGGCCAATCGAGATTCAAATGACTCGAGGCGTGTTTGGGCCTCGGCGAGTTGGGCCGAGAGCGTTTCAGAATCTGATACTCCAATATCGCCCCATTGCAGCGTCGTGTTTCCCACTGAAGCAGTGAATGAAACCTGCGCTAGAGCGAATACGAACACGGCTGCTGCTGCGAGCGTTGCGACAGTACGCCAGCCGAAAAACGCGCGCTGGGGCTGGGCAAGCGGTGCAGGGGAGACGTGTGTGGTGTCGAGCGGTTGATAGCCGTCGGCATCGTTCGCCCAACGCTTCAACGCGTCGGTGAGTGGATCGTCGCTTGAGGATTTGTTTGATTCAAACTCACTCATCGTGAACTCCTTGCGGCGGCATGTACATCCGCCAATTGTTCGCGTAGCTGATTCATTAATTTATAGGTGCGCGATTTTGCTGTGGTTTCCGGTATGCCCAATACTTCGCCGATTTCACGATAAGGCAGTTCGCCTTGCAGGCGCATCAGCAGAAGCTCGCGATCATCAACGCAGAAGCCGTCGATTGCTTGACGCACGCGACTGTCAATTTCCGATGTGATCGCCGATTCATCTGGTCGATAGATTCCGGGCGCTTCTCGATCTTCATCACGACTGTCGAGCGGATACGTTCGGTGCCCGTTCGATTTCGCGCGCCAGGTGTGCAACACGTTGTGCGCGATGCGATACAACCACGTCGAAAACGCGTACGTGTCATCGTAACTCGCCGCGTATTTCCATACTCGCAGGAATACGTCTTGACGCATGTCCGCTGCCGCTTCCGGGTCGCCGCCGGCCTTCGCGAGGAACACGAAGATTCGCCGGTCCCAGCGCCGCACGAGCGTATCGAAGGCCACACGATCTCCGGTGGCGCCGACCGCTTGCACTAAGGCTTTGTCCGTTGCATTAACCACGTTGCATCATCGCGGATTCCAGTCTCCGTATAGTCATACTCGGATGTGGAGCAAATCGACGAAATAGAGGAGGAGACCCTCTCTCCTCTCCTGAAATTGTGGCTCGATGAAACCTGGATTACATTGTTGTGGATACACTCCCACCTCAATCCTCCCCTGGAGGGAGGGGAAACCGTGCGCATTCATATATGGAAAGAACGGTTTCCGACTGTTCAACCTTATCCCGCTCTATCGCAGCAGTCCTTTCTTAGCTACGAACTCCCGGAGCTCGGGTAAGTCGTAGACCAGGAGTGCGCCATGGACGGCGTTGATGAGTTGGTTGTGGGTGACCTTTTCACCTAGCAGTCCATTCCATGAATCGAGGTCGTCTTCGAGGGTTACGGACGCGAACATGTTCGGTTCGAACGCTGCCGCGTGTAGTACGGCGGGGGCCGCTTCCCCGACGCCGATGACGTGGACGGGGTTCTTCTCGACTACGGCGCTGTGCGCTTTTAGTGCCCATGCGGCATCGAGGACATCTTCGGTTCGCATGCCGACGAACGACTTGCCGACCAAGTAGGCGGCGAAGTAATCCTGCCAATCCTGCCCGAAGTATTGCGCCCATCCCTTGTAATTCTCCGGGGATTCCAATTCGCCAACACCCCGGACATCGATCACCATTACAACCTGGCCTGCTTTTGCCAAAGCCCAAGCGCCGCCATCGGGTTGAAGCGCCACAGCTTTTCCGTCGCCGTGCACGTATAGATAGCTTTGGTCCGATGGATTTTTGGGCGTGAGGACAACTGCAGGCAGCGGGATTCCACCCGCTGACGTAATCGCCAAACGTTGAACCTTGATTTCGCCCTGCGTCGATTCACCATACGGCTTTATGTCGTAGCTTGCGGCTATATCCGGCGCGCGCATGCCAATTGTCTCGCGAATGGCCTGGAGCCATTCATTCTCAGTGAGGTTTTTCTGTAGCTCCGTGCGCGTTGTCGCGAGCGCCTTTCCTCGATCAACATTGAAATCGTGGACAGACCGAGCGCCATCCAATAAGAGCACTTGGCCATCCGGTGTGCACTGCATTTCGGCATCAGTGAAGATTTCGAATGCGGGTTCGCGCACGGGTGCGTCGCGTTCGAGCAACCAACGCGCCATCCATGACACTGCTGCTTCGCGAAGACCGACCGAAAAGCCGTGTTGTTCGTCGACTTCCGCGATAGCAACGCGTTCGGGATATCCCAGCCGTGTGTACCAACGCTTTGCCGTGCGAAACGTGTCCCAAGTCCCAGAGATATCGAAGAAGTCACGCGTGGCCGCACAGATCAGCGTTGGCTTGGGCGCGCGCGTCAGGATGTATTCGGCGTGATCGAATCCGTGTGCGAGTTGGCCGTGCCAGTTCTGTTCTGCGTCTTGCGGGCCTTGCGTGTCGAGCAGTCGTTCATAGGATGTGATGTAACAACTCGGCGCGGCGCAGACGATGCGATCATCGAGCGCCATCAGGTAGCTGGTGAGCGTGCCGCCGCCTGAGTTGCCCGTACAGCCAATGCGCGACGCGTCGACCTCGGGGCGGCTTGCCAAGTAATCAATTGCTCGCATGCCGTCCCAGACGCGGTAGGCGGCGGTGTTGGTTCCGACAAGAATGCTGCCGACGCCGACCATTGTGTGTTCGATCGTCGAGCTCAATAACTGAGTTCCATCGTCTTTCAGGATTTGCGCGCGTTCGCCTTGGCCGATGGGGTCGTAGCACAGCGCGGCCATTCCGTTGAGTGCGAGGAGAATGGCGACACGTTGATACGATTCGCCCGCTTTACCCGTTGCGCTGTGGCCACACGGAATCAAGACGCCGGGAAATGGGCCATCGCCCTTCGGTATATAGAGCACCGCAGTCACAAAAAAGTTGGGACGGCTCTCGATAATAACTTTCTCGACCGTAAAGGTTTCGCGGTCGAGAGTTCCAACAACATTGGAATTTAATGGCGTGCGATCAGGGAATCCGCCGAGCTGTTGTTCAAAGAAATCACGCTGACGTTTCTGGTATTCAGCGAGTGCCTCAGGTTCCGCTAGTGTGTCGCGATCGGCAGCATTCTTCTTCAGCGCTTCGTCCGCGGCTGCATTCAAATACGTCTGCACGAGCCGGTTCGGTGCGACGCCATCCAAGTCATCGGGAAGCACTTTGTACGGGTCATCTTGAGCGTAGGCGAGTAGTGCGACACTCGCGGTCACAACAATACAAAAACGCGAGAAAAATCGGGCCGGATTGCACAATTTCGAGCACATGCTTATCACTCCTGGATACGAACCTAATGGGAGGGACACGCTCCTGCGTGTCCAACAATAAGCGCGGAAACACAAGAGCGTGTCCCTCCCGATATATTGTCGGAGTCTAGTTCTGAGGTGCCGCTGCGTCAACGTCCGGCGGCTTGATCGTCCCGCGCTAATGGACTAGGCTCGAAGTTGTGTGTAGTCGCACGAGGAGGGTTCTGACGTGCCGAAATTGGATACGAAACTCAATCGCCGATCATTTTTAAAGGCGGGTGCTGCGGCGGTTGCCGCGCCGATGATCTTGCCAACGGGTGTATTGGCTAAACCAGGCCGTCCGGGACCGAACGATCGGATCGTCACGGGGCACATCGGTGTGGGCGGGCAGGGCCGCAGCCACGTCAACATGTTTAAGGACAACCGGGATACGCAAATTGCCGCGTTGTGTGATGTGGATGAGAAGCACCGCAATATGTCGGCGGAGATTGTAGACGACGATCGTGTGAAGCTCTACAACGATTTTCGGGACGTGCTCGATCGCGATGACATCGACGCCGTGGTCATTGCCGCGCCGGATCATTGGCATGGCGTGATGGCTACGTGGGCTTGTGAAGCGGGCAAGGATGTCTATTGCGAGAAGCCAAACAGTAAGACGATTGCAGAAGGTCAAGCGATGTTACGCGCTGCGCGGCGGTATGCGCGTGTGGTGCAAATCGGATCGCAGGGGCGATCGACTGTCGGTGGCCATGCCACGGCAAACTATGTTCGCAACGGACAAATCGGCACCGTGAAGAAAGTCACGTGCTGGCATGAAAACAATTGGACGCCTGGTGGCGATCCTACGAAATTTGGTCCGCCCCCGCCCACCATGGATTGGGACATGTGGCTTGGACCGGCGCAATGGATTCCGTACAACCCGGATTACGTTCACTTTAACTTTAGGTGGATGTTGGACTTCGGCGCGGGATTTATTCGCGATCGCGGTGCGCATGTGTTTTCCGTGGTGCAGTGGGCACTGGATTTGGATCGGACGTATCCGCGCCGGGTGAGCGCAGGCGGCGATCCGCCCGTCGACGGGTTATGGGATGTTGGCCCAACGTTTTGGGCAAAGTTTGAATACGACAAACGCGATTTAGAGATTACGTGGGATCAACCCGGGGTTGCTGCGGCGGATCACAAATTCGGCGCGGTGTTCGAGGGTGAGAGCGACACACTTATTATGCGCGGCGGAGATGGCGGTTGCTACACCGAGGACAAAGCGATGGCATACGAACCGCCCGGCGACGGCGTGCATCTGCCGAAGAGTCCGGGGCATCAACAAGATTGGTTGGACTGTATCAAGACGCGCGAGCGCCCGATCATGGATATTGAAGCGGGTCATCGTGTCGCCGTGTTGTGCATCCTTGCCGAGATTTCAGCGCGGTTGGGCAGACCCTTAACCCTGGACCCGGATACCGAAACGATTGTTGGCGATGAACAAGCAAACCGTATGCTTGCGCGTCCCGGCCGTGGAATATGGAACGTTTAATGATGTATCGAACAACCAAACTCTTCGTGATTGCGGCGTTCTTGGCCGTTGCGATTCCTGCACTAGCGGACGAGGTGGACGATCTCATCGCGGCGCTCACTGGTGATGACAACGAAGCCAGGATGATTGCGGCGAAGAATGCGGGAACAGTTGGCCCATCCGCGATCGAACGCGTAGGCATACTTGTGGCCGCCCAAGATTACTTAACCGCACGTGCGTCCAGGTTGGCACTTGAACGTATTGTGGCAGCGGCTGGTGCTCCAGGTGCCGAGGACCAGAGGCTAGCCGCTCGAGAATTGTTGAACCTCTCCGATTCCATACATCACTCGATCACTCGACGAGAGGCCATTCGATTGATGGGTTGGATTGGCGGCAGGGAGAACGCGGCCGCCCTCGGCGAACTATTAACGGACCCGGAGATCGCGGATAGCGCACGCATGGCGTTGCAGCGCATTCCCGGCGAGGAAGTTGTGGCCGCTTTGTTGGCTGCGGCTCCCAATGTGGACGATGCCGTGCAACCGGGTATCTTCTACGCCGTGGCTCAACGCGGTTCTGAAGATGCAATTCCGTTACTGATAAAAGCGGCACGGAGTGACAACCCGGAAAAGTCCTGGATGGCCTTCGATGTGCTGACACGGTCGGGTGTCGCGCCGATGGATATTATTCCTCGCACGCACGCCAAAGATCTCGCGGATAGAAAACGATACGCCAGTGGATTCCTGCGTGCGGCCGATGTGCAGCTCGGGCAAGGAAAGCGCGCGAATGCGGAAAAAATGTATGCCTCGATCGCGGCTTTTCCCGTATCGCCACAACACGCTTGCGCGGCGCTGATTGGGTTGAAGAATTCGCAGTCGCCTAAATTGATTGAACATGCGCTGGGCTATTTGTTGGAGAGCGGAATTCGTGACGTCGCGGAACGTACATTGATCGAAGCGGAAATCGAAGAAATCGACGACTACCTCATGCGCGCCTACGGCGTGACCAACGCAGCGAAACAGCGCGTGCTATTGAAGGTGCTTGCGGCGCGGAAACCGGAGGGCGTCGAACGGTTTCTGAACGAAGCCCGTCACAATGAATCGCCCATGGTTCGATTCACAGCGGCGAATGCGCTAGGAAATGTGCCGGCGCCGGACGCGTTCGAAGCGGCTTTCGCATCCGCGCCACCTTTCGAGAGAGACGAAATGTCGCGCACTTACTTCAAAATGACCGTCGCCGAACAACGCGCTGGTCACACTGACGGTGCC
>JAJDAB010000127.1 GCA_029262095.1 Candidatus Hydrogenedentota bacterium | reverse complement strand
AACTCGAAAAAATCGACATGATCGACTTCGCTGATGTCATTGCGATCAACAAGTTCGATCGGCGCGGCTCAGAAGATACCGTCACATACGTTCGAAAACAGTACCAACGCAACCGAAAACTGTTCGATCAGCCAATGGAATCCATGCCTGTCTTCGGCACAATGGCATCGCGGTTCAACGATGAAGGCCTGACTGCCCTTTATCACGGCATCGTCGACGCGGTACGGACCAAGTGCGGCGTAGACTGGCAACCGAAAACGCCGCGGCCGGATGCACCGATTACGGGGGCCCGGCAAGCGGTGGTGCCAGCCGAACGGGTTCGATATCTTTCAGAAATCGCCGACACGATCCGCTCCTATCACTCATCAGTGGAGCAACAGGCGGATATCGCGGAGAAAGCGTGGCAGCTCGAAGGCGCGATAGACCAATTGGACGGTGGCACAGATGAATTGCGCAAGAAATACGGCGATGTAGTCGGAGAGCTGGACTCGAATTGCCAGAAATTGCTTGATGGCGTCGATGATCTCGTAGCGGAATACCGTGCGGACGAATTCTCCTATACGATTCGGGATAAGGAATACCGTGTGCCGCTCAGTACAGAAACGCTATCGCATAATCGGCTGAGTCGTGTAGCGATTCCCAACTTTCGCAATAAGGGTGATTGGTTGCGTTGGCTCATGATCGAAAATGTGCCGGGGCGGTTCCCGTTTACCGCGGGCGTGTTTCCGTTTAAGCGGGATGATGAAGACCCCACGCGAATGTTCGCGGGCGAAGGCGACGCGAAGCGCACGAACGAACGGTTCAAGTATCTTTCCCGTAACTCGGAGGCCAAACGCCTTTCGACCGCGTTCGATTCAGTCACACTTTACGGCTGGGATCCTGATGAGCGGCCGGACATCTATGGCAAAATCGGCACGTCGGGCGTTTCGATCTGTACGCTGGACGACATGAAGGTGCTGTACGACGGATTCGATCTTACCGCGCCGACCACGAGCGTCTCGATGACGATCAACGGTCCCGCGCCGATCATTCTGGCGTTTTTTCTGAACACGGCCATCGACCAGCAAACGGATCGATTCCGATCGGAACAAAAGCGAGAGCCGAACGCTGAGGAATCGAATCGGATCAAGGCCGATACATTGCGCGCTGTCCGTGGGACAGTGCAAGCTGACATCTTGAAAGAGGATCAAGCGCAAAACACATGCATCTTCGCCACGGATTTCGCGCTGCGCATGATGGGCGACATCCAGGAATACTTTATTGAGAGCGAAATCCGAAACTTTTATTCGGTCTCAATTTCTGGCTTCCATATGGCGGAAGCGGGCGCAAACCCCATATCGCAAGCCGCGTTCACGTTGGCCAATGGCTTCACATACGTGGAGTACTACCTAGCCCGCGGCATGGACATCAATGACTTCGCGCCTAACCTATCGTTTTTCTTCTCCAACGGTATGGACGCGGAATACGCGGTATTGAACCGGGTCGCACGGCGCATTTGGGCTGTGGCAATGCGCGACAAGTATGGCGCGAATGAGCGGTCTCAAAAGTTTAAGCTGCACGTGCAAACAAGTGGGCGCGCTTTGCACAGCCAGGAATATCAATTCAACGATATTCGCACAACATTACTCGCGCTCACGGCGCTGTTCGATAACTGCAATTCGTTGCATACGAACGCGTACGACGAAGCCGTTACCACGCCGACCGCCGAATCGGTACGCCGCGCAATGGCGATACAACTCATCATCAATCAGGAATACGGACTGTTCAAGAACGAAAACGTGATGCAGGGCTCGTTCATCATCGACGAATTGACCGAATTGGTCGAGGACGCGATTCTGGCGGAGTTTGATCGCATCACCGAACGCGGCGGCGTATTGGGTGCGATGGAAACGGGCTATCAACGCGGCAGAATTCAAGAAGAGTCGATGTATTACGAGCACAAGAAAGTCGACGGCTCGTATCCCATTGTCGGCGTAAACACGTTTGTCGATGAAGAGATGAACGCGGACGCCGAGACCGCGAATCTAGAGCTGAGCCGCGGCACGGAAGACGAAAAGCAATCGCAAGTCGACCGCGTGCGCGCGTTCCAGGTCGAACACGCGGACACCGCGCCCGAGGCGCTAAAACGCCTGCAGGCCATCGCGACGAGCGAGGGCAACGTGTTTGCGGAGTTGATGGAAGCGGTTCGCGTGTGTTCGCTCGGCCAAATCACGCAGGCGTTGTTTGCCGTCGGCGGACAGTACCGGCGAAGTATGTAGTACGCGGTCCAAAAAGCGACAGGGTGTGTACTACCAAGGGTTTAGGTCCGAGCAAGCCCGACGATCGACCGCTGCTTGGATGTACCTTTCCGAAGCGAATCCAAGACGGCAGCTAACGGAAAGTCCCAAATTGAAGAATCGCAACCATTTAGCTGTAAAGATTTGTCGCCACTAATTGCAGATTGAGCGAATGGATTCTTGCCCCACATCTGCTACACTGCCTTGACCGTGCCATTGCCAAAAGCTCAATAATTACTGATCTACACACCTGCTATAGAACACTACAGGAAAGGGCGCGTGATGACCAAGACCGAATTGATGACATCAGAAGAAATCGTTCTTGCTGCGGAAAGCGAATTGGCGTCGCAAAACAGTAGCAGTTTTTCCGTCGTACGCGAGGGAGAAATTGTTGCGACAGAGACTGTACAACCTGCAGACGCTCACGAATCCGGGGATGGGGAGAATCCTGTACCCGTTTCGGGTTTCGCAAATATCGCTGGTATGACGGATGAAGATGACAATGATCTCATTGCAGCATCGGATTCACCAGGATTAGAATTTGCCCTCGAAGCCGTAATTGGACCCGACGGAAGAGCGCGCGTGAACAACACCGGAGTATGGCCATGGCGTGTTCACGGACACATGCGAATGCGCTATCCCAACGGCCGCACTTATATTGGCAGCGGAACGATGGTGAATAGACACCACGTGCTCACTGCGGGACACAACGTATATAGTCGCGCGAACGGTGGGTGGGCAACCGCAGTGTCTTTTCAGGCGGCAAGAAATGATTCAACTTTACCATTTGGAACTGCACAAGCAACCAGACTGTTAAGCGTAACGGGATGGACCAACAACAACGATTCGAGATATGACATGGGAATGCTTATCTTAGGACGAGACTTGGGAAACCAGACCGGTTGGATGGGAGTAATCACTGGACCAGACAGTTTGCTTCTGCGTTATCGAGTAAACGTTTCTGGATACCCTGCGGATAAGGGCGGTCATCAGATGTGGACCATGGCCGACGTCATAAAGGCCGTTCAGGCGGAACGCGTCTACTATGATATTGACACGTATGGTGGACAAAGTGGCAGCGGAGTATGGTCTACGTGGTCAGGGCACACTGGGGAAAAAGTGTGCTCTATTCATACGACTGGCAGCCAATCCGGAAACGGTGCAACGCGAATCAGTCGCCCAAAGTTTGACCGCATTCTAGATTGGTTCTCTAGATACTAGACTTTCGGTGCGTCTGTTCGAAATACACATCGTCAACTAGATTTTTCTTCCTGTTGAATCGAAATCTCATCTTCACCTTAACCAGGTTTAAACTTGATCAAGGTCCCTAGGATCCCTAAAGGCCAATGTAGAAAAAATTCTTCAAACTTCCACGAAATTGTCTATGCTAGCAACTGCGGCACGACCTTGCCAGCGACGTCCGTTAGCCGGAAATCACGGCCGCTAAATCGGTAGGTCAATTCCTCGTGATCGAATCCGAAGAGGTGCAACAACGTCGCGTGGAAATCGTTGACGTGAACCGGGTCTTTGGTGATGTTCCAGCCGATGTCGTCGGTCTCGCCGATGACTTGACCACCTTTGATGCCGCCGCCGGCCATCCATGTGCTGTATGCGAATGGGTGATGATCTCGGCCGGTGTTTGGTTTACGAAATCCTTGCCGGTTTTCGCCGAGGGGTGTGCGTCCAAACTCCGCGCCCCAGACGACGAGTGTTTCGTCGAGCAACCCGCGTTGTTTCAGGTCTTTCAATAATGCGCCGATGGGCTGATCGCACATCTGACAATTGAAGCCGAGGCGCTCGTCGACGTTTTCGTGATGGTCCCAGGTCGCATGATAAATGTTGATGTGCCGGACGCCACGTTCAACCATGCGCCGCGCAAGTAGGCAATTCGTGCTAAACGACTTGAATTCGTCGCCACCGCCATTGCGCAACTTTTTCCAATCGCCCTCTTCGCGATCGACGCCGTACGCCTCAAGCGTTGCGTCGCTTTCGTTGGAGAAATCGATGAGTTCCGGCGCAGCGGATTGCATACGAAATGCGAGTTCGTATGCAGCGACACGCGCGAGCACTTCCGGATCAAGCGTTTGCTCGTAGTGTTTCTGGTTGAGGTCGCGCACCGTGTCAAGACCGCGCCGCTGGCAATCGTGCGGCAGCCCTTCCGGGTTGCTTAGGTGGAGAATTGGATCGCCCTGATTTCGAAACAACACGCCTTCATACGTTGATGACATGAAACCGCTTGACCAGTTTGACGCGCCACCACTCGTTCCACGGCCTGACGTGAGCACGACGTAGCCAGGCAAATTTTCGGATTCCGATCCGAGGCCGTAATTGAGCCAAGACCCCACGCTAGGCCGACCGAATGTCGGTACGCCGGTGTTCATCATCAATTGACCCGGGTGGTGATTGAATGCTTCGGTGTGCATCGACCGAATGAGTGCAATGTCGTCCGCGCACGACCCGATGTTCGGGAGCAGATTCGACAACTCCATCCCACATTCGCCGTACCGTTCGAATGTGCTCTTGCTCCCCATCAGTACGGCGGAATCCTTCTGGATAAACGCGAACCGCACTTCGTCCGTCATCGAATCGGGTAGGGGTTGTCCATCCAATTCGCGGAGTTTCGGTTTCGGATCGAAGAGTTCAAGATGACTTGGCGCCCCGGCCATAAAAATGAAGATGCACGCTTTGGCCTTGGGTTGAAAATGCGGCGATTTAGGCTTTAACGGGTTGATGACGTCGCCGTTGGACGCGGCGAGCGCGTTGTCGCTGGCGAGTAATTGCGCCAACGCCAATCCACCCACACCGCTCGCGGCGCTCGCAAGAAACTCGCGGCGCGATTGGGCGATGTGTTGTGTTAGGGGGTCCATGTCATCACTCCCGCGTCACGAATTCGTCGAGATTCATAATCGCTCGCGCAACCGCAATATAGGCTGCGGATTCATGTGCATCAATCCCTTCCGATTCGAATGCCTTGATAAATTGCTCGGCTTCTTCTGGCGAATTCTCGAACGTTGAAAGTTGATTGTTGAACAAGGCTATCAAACTTTCCATTTCATCTTCTGCTGGCTCACGCGCGAGGCATACGCGAAATGCATGACGCAACCGCTCGCGAGGATCCGGTGGGGCGTTAGCCAGCGATCGTTTGCCGAGGCCTTTGGCACACTCCACGAAGACAGGATCGTTCATCAGCGTGAGCGCCTGCAGTGGCGTGTTCGATCGCGCCCGTCGCACACAGGTCGTATTGGAGTCAGGGCAGTCGAATGTCATCAACATCGGATAAGGCACGGTGCGCTGAAACAAAATGTATAGCCCGCGCCGGTATCGATCGGATCCCGAACTTTCCTGCCACCTTACGGAGTTTGCATAGCCCAATTCGGCGACGCCTTTCGGCAGCGGCGGACGCACACTCGGACCGCCAATCGTACGGTCTAGCAAGCCGCCGGCGGCCAAGAATAGATCACGCGTGATTTCCGCCTCGACACGGAATCGATTTTGCCGGGCGAGCAGCGCATTGTCCGGATCGCGATC
>JAJDAB010000126.1 GCA_029262095.1 Candidatus Hydrogenedentota bacterium | reverse complement strand
TCCGGATCGTTATTGCAGGTTGGACACTCAGAGCGGTTTAATCCCGTGGTCCAGGCCATGTTACGCATGGGTGTGCGTCCCAAATTCATCGAGACCCAACGGGTTAGCCCATTTACTTTTCGAAGCGCGGACATCGGCGTGGTATTGGACATGATGATTCACGATATCGATATCGTGTTGCATTTGGTAAAAGATCGTGATTATCAGGTTCATGCGGTTGGTGTTAATGTGTTGGGGGCGTTTGAAGATGTCGCTAACGCGCGCATTGAGTTCGCCAGTGGCAGCGTTGTCAATATGACGGCATCGCGCTTAGCGCTGAAAACAGAACGACGCATTCGAATTTTTTGCCCGACAGCCTACATATCGATGGATTATCAGGGTAAATCAGGCATCGCGATCAAGCTTGATGATAATCTCGATTTGATTCGCATTGCCCGTGAACGTAATTTTGAAGATTTGTCTCAGATGCAGAATCTGGATTTTGGTTCGATGATCAAGATCGAGCCGTTAAAAGTTGAAAATCTCGATCCGCTTCAGGCTGAAATCGAATCATTTCTAAATTGTGTGCGCACGGGTGAGAATCCCGCGGTCAGCGCTGATGATGGATGCGTCGCTGTTGAAATGGCGGAGCGCATCGTGGCCGCGGTCAAAGCGCAACAATGGGAATTGGGGCATGATGAATAACATAGGTGCACGAATAGGCATCGCATCATATGGCGCTTCAGTCAGTTCACTTCATCGTTAATTGTCTTCCGTTCCGCAACGATATTCTTGAGCAATTCAATTTGTTTTTCCGGCGTGGAGAACGCGTCACGTACGTTCGCGGGTACCTCCTCAAGTCTAAGACTCAGGTCGCGGTCGGTTACGACTTCATTCCCGAATTTTGCGATCACGGTCGCGCCGGGTTGAGTGGTCTCCTGAGAAGCGGGATCGGTTCGCGTCTTCAGCTCTCGGCGAAGATCGTATGATCGCCCGAGTTGTTCGAGACAGTGGACGATTTGACGGCTGCGGTCATCACGCACCGGAGAATCGGGCGCAAGCAATTCCGCCTGGTAAAGGTACTTGAGCGCGTAATCGTAATTGGTATTGTCCATCGCGAGTTTCGCGATGCTGTACGCAACATCTCCGCGCTCTGTATCCGACAATGTTGCTTGGTCGAGATAGGCTTCATGTGCTTCGATGGCTGCATCAGGCATGTCTTTGCGCTCATAAAGAAGCGCAAGATCGCGGATGCGATCCGTTGTCAGTCCGGATCGTGGGACCACGGAATTAGCACTCATTAGATTGAAAACGGCAAGCGCCCCGACGATGCCCAGAACCGCGCCGACCACCAGCGATGGAACGGAACCACGCAGACCAACGTTTTTGGGCGCATGCTCATCGCGGAATGCTTGCAATCTGTCCGGTGTCTTGTCGCCCATTACTCAGACTCCGCCAACTTGATCACGCATAGCGGCGCTCCCGCATACGAAAGAATCGGAACAGTTCGTCAACATACGGTTTGTCCGTCGTGACATGAATCGCGTCAACGCGGGTGCGCCGCAACGTTTCGTCGCGTTTGCGATTGCGGTGAATCGCTTTCTTCGCGTACGCCTCACGCACCGATTTGTCCGCGGTATCCATCAACACTTCTCGGCCGGTTTCAGCATCGCGCACCCAAACCAAGCCCACGTCCGGCAACGCGAATTCTCGAGGATCCGACACAGCGACACCAATGACATCATGACGCTTGCTCGCCACCCGCAACGCGTTTTCATAATCGTCAGCCATGAAATCAGAGACTAGGAACGTTACGGATCGGCGCTTGGTAACCCCGTTGAGAAAATGGAGCGCCCCAGGGATATCAGTACCTCGGCCTTTTGGTTCGAAGTACAGCACCTCGCGAATCACGCGCAAGACGTGGCGGCGACCCTTACTCGGCGGTACGTACAATTCGACTTCATCGGTAAATATAATAAGGCCGACTTTGTCATGGTTTTTGATCGCGGATACCGCGAGCACCGCGCAGAGTTCAGCCGCCAATTCGTTCTTGAATCGGTCGACACTCCCGAATCGTCCTGACGCACTAGCGTCAACCACCAACATCACCGTGAGTTCGCGTTCTTCGGCCAGGAGTTTTATGTGCGGTGTGCCTGTGCGCGCCGTTACGTTGTAATCGATCATCCGAATGTCGTCGCCGGGCACGTACTCGCGGACTTCCTTGAACTCCATCCCTTGACCTTTGAACACACTCTCGTATTGCCCAGCCAGAATGTCATTCACGACATGGCTCGTACGGATCTGAATCCGCCGAATCTGTTGCATCACTTCAGTTGGAATCATCGATATTCACCACAAAGACACGGAGGACACAGCGAATTTTCACAAAGAGCAATCATCCAAGTACCAGTCTCTTAACGCCGTCCCGCATCAATCGTACGTTGAAATTGAGTATTAGGCCCAACCACTTTTCTGACAGTTTGAGGTGCGTGAGCAATTGGGTTTCATGAATGGCTTCGATTGAATTCACTGACTTAAGTTCAGCAATCACTAAGTCTTCCACCACTACGTCGAGTCGATACCCAGCGCCGATCGGTTCTCCCTTGTACCTGAGCGGAATCGCAACTTGCCGTTCATACTGAATGCCACGAAGTGCAAGCTCTTTACAAAGCGACAACTCGTAAGCAGATTCAAGCAAGCCAGGTCCCAAAACGCGATGAACTTCGATCGCCGCACCAATAATCTGTCCAGACAATTCATCACACCGCGCTCTATCCCGCTCCGTAACCATTCTTTGTGAAACCTCTGTGCTCTCCGTGCCTCTGTGGTGAATAGCCTAAGGTACCGGCACGTTATCTAGTATCTTGCGTATCAAGTCCTCACTCGTGAGATTTTCCGCCTCCGCTTCGTATGTAATGATCACGCGATGGCGCAAGACATCCATCGCCACTTGCTTGACGTCATTCGGAAAGACGTTGCCCTCACCCTGGAGAAAAGCGAGCGCGCGCGCTGCTTGTTGTAAATAAATGGTCGCGCGGGGCGATGCGCCATACTCAATGAGGTGTCCGATGTCGAGGCCGAACGCTTCAGGATGCCGCGTCGCTTGGACGATGTCGACGATGTAATTTTTGGCTTTGTCGTCAACGTAGATCTGGTTCACCACTTTTCGTGCATCGATAATTTCATGTTTTGTGACGACGGTATTCGCCGAGCGTTCGTGCAACACGTCGACCCGATCCATGATTTCGCGCTCTTCCGACTTCGTTGGGTATCCAATGCGCAGCTTCAACATGAATCGGTCGACCTGGGCTTCCGGCAGTGGATACGTCCCCTCTTGTTCAATCGGATTCTGAGTCGCCAATACCATAAACGGGTCGTCGAGCACATACGTTTCGTCACCCAGCGTCACTTGCCGTTCCTGCATGGCCTCTAGCAATGCGCTTTGCACCTTCGCCGGTGCACGATTGATCTCATCGGCAAGAATAATGTTTCCGAATACAGGGCCTTTCTTCGTCGTAAATGTCCCTTCTTTCGGGTTGTAAATGAGCGTTCCGAGCAGATCAGCCGGCAGGAGGTCTGGCGTGAATTGAATGCGGCTGAATTTTAGATCGAGCGCTGTCGCCAGCGTTTTGACCGCTGTCGTCTTGGCCAGACCAGGCACGCCCTCGATGAGTACGTGGCCGTTGGCAAGAATGCCAACCAGCAGCCGGTCAATCATGTATTGTTGGCCCACGATGATTTGCGCGATCTCGTGGCGCAACCGACCCAGAAACTGTGCTTGCGCTTCGACATTGCGGCGAATCGTGTCGACGGATGTGGTCATGTGTTGTCAACCTCATTTTGGTTTGCAGTTGTTTTCATCGCCGGATCGTCATCTGCACCGGCGTGATTGATTGCGCGTTCAACCGCGCGAAAATCAGTGTCAAGTAAGGCGTCATCCGGCCGTGATCTGCCATACCCAGCGGCTTGCGCGCGATCGGCGAGTTGCGCGCCCAGTGATGCCTCGCTACTTCCGATCGCGGACACGGCATCCCCCAATGCTTGGTAGCACGAATAGAATTCACCCTCGATCCTGAGTTTTCGTGATTGATTCAGTGCAGCCCTCGCGGCGTCGATATCCGGAGCGTGCCCGGCGGCATTGGTCTCCAGTTGCGCACGCTTTTTGCGAAGCTGGAGTGCAAAAATGAATGTAGACAAAAGAGCCGTGAACCCCGCCGCAGCACCCGCTGTATACAACGCTCGGTGCGTCGCGCGGATTTCAACCGCCTGAGCGGGCGCATGGACAAT
>JAJDAB010000125.1 GCA_029262095.1 Candidatus Hydrogenedentota bacterium | reverse complement strand
GGCGATATGCCCGCCGTCGAAAAATTTAGGCTCATCAAAGAACTCGGTTACGACGGCGTCGAGCCGGGCGTCGGCAACGACAGGGACGCGGCGGAACTCAAAGAAGCCAGTGAGAAAACCGGCGTCCCCATTCACGGCGTCGTCAACGGTTCTGTAAACAACATCTCCAACGCAATTGATCGTGCCGTCCTATACGGTTCGTCCAGCGTACTGCTCGTCGCAGGTAAAGTCGACGCCAACAAACCATACGCCATCAACTACGAAGAAACGCAAAAGACGATTCGCGAGGCAATTCCATACGCAGCCGAAAAGAAAATCATGCTGCTCGTCGAGAATGTATGGAACAATTTCCTGTTAAGTCCACTCGAAATGGCGCGCTACTTGGACGAACTCGAAAGCGAATGGATCGGCTGCTACTTCGACGTTGGCAATGTCGTCCGATTCGGATACCCCGAACACTGGATCCCCGTCCTCGGCGAACGCATCAAAAAGCTCGACATCAAAGAGTACAGCACCCAAAAACAAAACGACGAGGGCCTGTGGAAAGGCTTCGACGTCAAAATCGGCGACGGCAGCATCGATTGGGCCGCTGTGCGCCGTGAGCTCACCGCGATCAACTACGAAGGCTGGGCCACGGCCGAAGTCGGCGGCGGCGGACGCGAACGACTCGAAGACATCGCCAAACGAATGGACCGCGTACTCGACCGTTAACCGAAAACGTAGCGTCGGCTATCAAAGGACATTCGCCGATCAGCTGTAGGAAGTGAGTGTGGTCCTCGCGTACTTGGTAGCCCGATATTGCGCGATCACAATGAGCGCCCCCGAATGCGGGGCCCAAACCAAGTTTCCCCCTTAGAAGGGGGCCAGGGGGATGTTGCCCCAAGGTTTGAGCCAATTGCTCAATCAAAAACCTATCCGCACGATCCGCGAAAACCCGCGTGTCAAATCAACCCAGCGGGTTCTCCAAATCCAGCGGATCCCCAGTCTCCCGCTGCCAACGCGCCAACTCCGCATTCATCTCTTTGAGCGTGGAAGCGTGCGCCGCGTTCGCGGTCAAATCATTCATCTCATACGGGTCAGCTTCCATATCAAACAACTGAGAACGACCGATCATCGGATACCGAATCAGTTTATGTTTCTGTGTCCGCACCATACGTTGAACATTGCGGTAGCCGCCGAATACCGATTCATACCCGCCGTTTCCAGTTCCGTTCAGCAGCGCCGCGATACTTCGGCTCTCGACCGTATCCGGCGTATCCAGTCCGGCCAAGTCACACGTCGTCGGGAACAGGTCGTGCAAATGCACCAGGTCATCGACTCGCCGACCGGCACCCACGCCCGGCCCTGCAATGATCAGCGGCACGCGCATGCTGTGCTCATACATGTTCTGTTTGCCCAACAATCCATGCTCACCAACCGCCAGCCCATTATCACTCGTGAAAATAACATACGTGTTATCCGCATCCGGCCGTGCCGCCAACGCATCCAAAATGCGTCCAACATGATGATCCGCGTGCGAAATCATGGCGTAATACGCCGCACGATGTTCCCGCACAATGTCCGGGGTACGCGGCCAGGCCGCCAACGCCTCATCCCGAATCCGCATTTCACCATTGTCGAACGGATGTTCCGGTAGAAAATTGGCCGGTAACCGAATTTCGTCGGGGGGATACATCGCTTCAAATTCCTGCGGCGCCATTCGCGGATCATGCGGCGCGGTAAACGGCACATAAGCCAAGAAAGGACTGTCGTCTTTGTAACTATTTAGAAATTCGATGGTCGAATTTGCAAACAACTCCGTCGAAAAAGCTTCCGGCTGACGCCGCGCTTCGTCCGGATAGTTACCGTCCGCATCAAAATCGTACACGAATGGGGTCGCATGTCCGCCGGTCTTCATATAGTGCATCCCGCCGAAGAAAATGTTCGCACCATGCGAAAAGCACAACGAATACGCTTCCCTACCGTTATGCCATTTGCCCGTGCCGAACGTTGAATAGCCCGCGTCACGAAACACCTGCGGCCACAACGGAAAGCCATCCGCCGCACTCGGGCTCAACGGACTGCGAAACAGCGTGCGCCCGGTCATCAACATCGACCGGCTACAAACACAAACCGCCCCGGACAATGATCCCTGAATAAAGCAATGCGAGAAAGAAGTTCCACGCCCCACCAAGCGATCCATGTTCGGCGTCATAACCTCAGGATTGTTCAACGCCTGAATCGAGCGAAACGTCTGATCGTCAGTGAATAAAAACAGAAAATTCGGCTTGCGCGATTCTTGCGAATGCGCAGCGTTCGCGCCAAAGCCCGCCGCAGCTGCGGCTACCGCGGAAGTTTGCAGAAACCGTCGGCGGGTTAAGGTGAGCTCGTTCATTAGATTGCATCTCCGGAGGAATACATTGTCCGTGCCAATTGCGCCTCATTGCACACCGTCATTTACAGCAATGACGGGATGGTTTGTCCTGCGGACTTGTTCTAATCGGACGTCATGGATTCCGCAACTGGGACTAAGCGGCCTTGATCGCCGCGTGGTTCGAACGCGATTCGGACCGGCATATCGACAGTTGCAGCGCATCCACGGATGTTCGTCATCAGCCGAAATCCTTCATTCATTTGGACGATCCCGAGAAGGTAGGGTTGGTCTGGCTTGAATGCTAGCGATGGACCTCGATGGACCTCTGTGAAACTGAGCACTGTGCCGAATCCTGCGGACTCCTTCCAAGTGAGTGCTGAATCGCCGCAGGCGGCACAGCTTGCGCGCGGAAACGTCTGAACGGCGTCACAGGCCGAGCATTGTTGATACACCAGCCGCTCTTCGTCGCAGGCATTCCAGAATTCTTGTGTATCACCGGTTGCAATAGGTATCGGTTTCGGTGTCATCATCTAGTTCCCAAAACCATGGTTCCGTGCGCGGACAAGATGCCGCCATCGCCATGGACCAACGCCAGTTTCGCGCCTTCGACCTGCCGGGCTTCGGCCTCGCCACGCAATTGCCGAACGCCTTCCGTGATATGAAACATGCCGCCGGCCGCGCCCGCCGCTCCGTAGGACAAGAGGCCGCCGTGTGTGTTGCACGGCAACGTCCCGCCGAGGTCGAGCGCACCGTTCAGTGCGGCCTCCCCCACTTCGCCTTTTTCAAAAAAGCCCATTGACTCCAATTCGATCATCAACGTGATCGTAAAACTGTCGTAGATCTCCGCGACATCGATGTCCTTCGGTTCGACGCCCGCTTCGGCGAATGCGCGCGCCGCGGAATCGCTGCAACCAAACTGCGTAAGTGACGGCGCGGCGAAGATATGTTCGTGGGTGTGGCCTTGACCGCTTCCCATTAATTCAATTGGGGCCTTTTTCGTGTCCGACGCGGCGTCTCCTGC